>JAYVNF010000087.1:0-19452 GCA_043758575.1 Rhodoferax sp. | reverse complement strand
AGGGGCGGGGGGGATAGGGGGGCCTGCCCCTACGCACATAGCCTCTGCAACGTGCCCCAAAAAACCGGCTCCTGCGTAGTCGCAAAATTAATGCGCATCAGGCTGCTGGGCCTGCGCCGGGCATGGAACAGCGCGCCGGGCGCCAGCAAATAGCCTTCATCCAGCATGCGCTGCGACAGCGCATCGGTGTCCACCCCGGTTTCCACCCAACCGAAGATACCCACCGGCTCGGCCGCAAACGAAAAGCCGTGCGCCAGGGCCAGCGCCACGCTGCGGCTGCGCGCACCGTCCAGGCGCTGGCGTATGCGTTCGGCATGGCGGCGGATCTGGCCCTGCTCGACACACCAGGCCAAGGCCTTTTCCAACAGCGCCGGGGTGGTCAGGGTGGACAGCAGCTTGGTGTCCAGCAGGCGCTCCACCAGATGGGGGGGCGCGGCCAGGTAACCAACGCGCCAGTTCGGCGCCAGGATCTTGGCAAAGCCGCCCACGTAAATCGTGCGCTGCAGGCCGTCCAGCGCGCACAGCCGGGTGGCGTGGTCGGAGGCGAAGTGGCTGTAGGTATCGTCCTCCACCACATGGAAGTCGTACTGCTGGGCCAGCTGCAGAATGCGGTGCGCGCTGCTCGGGCTGAGTGAAAACCCGGTGGGGTTGTGCAGCACGCTGACACTCACAAACAGCTTGGGCGCATGGGCCTGGGCGTAGCGCTCCATCACCTCCAGGTCCGGCCCTTCGGCGCGGCGCGGCACCGGCAGAATGCGCATGCCCAAAGCGTCCAGGCGCGCAAACTCCACGGCCCAGCCGGGCTCTTCCACCATCACGTAATCGCCGGCGCGCAGCAAGGTGCGGCTGATGATGTCCAGCGCGTGGGTGGCGCCTATGCTGGTGATGATCTGCTCGGGCGCGGCCTGCACCGCCACCGCTTTGAGCTTTTGCGACAGGGCCCGGCGCAAACCCAGGTCACCGGCCGGCTCGCCATATTGCAGGGAAAAGGCATTGAGCTCCCGGGCATTGCAAAAGCGCCGCACCGCGCTGGAGAGAAAGGTGGTCTGCAGCCACTCCTGCGGCAGCACGCCCATGCCGGGCTGGGGCTTGTCACTGATGCCATGGAACATGCCGCGTATCAGCGCCGTGGCGTTGAGCGGGGCGCGGTGCTGCACGGCACTGGCCGGCGCTGCGCTGGACGACGCTGATGCCGCGGCTGATGCGGCCGGCGCAGCACCGGCGCCGCGCGCGCGCAGCGTCTGCGCCGGGTCCGTCGCGGTCTGGCTGCTTTCGCGCACAAAAAACCCGCGGTTGCGCCGCGCCTCCACCAGGCCCTGCGCCAGCAGCTGGTCATAGGCGCCAACCACCGTGGACGGGCTGACCCCCTGCTGCTGCGCGCACAGGCGCACCGAGGGCAGGCGTGCGCCCGGCGCCAGCAGGCGGTCGCGTATGCGCTGGGCAAAACGCTGGGCCAGCTGCTCGGTGAGCGACTGGGCGCTGCTTTTCATCAACATGCTTTTCCTCCATGGGGCCAGCTGGCACCCGGCGGCTACGCCGCCCGCCTGCGGCACAGGTGGCGGCAGCTGCTTGTGCCAGCGCTGCCAGCAATACAGTTCTTTAAACGTTCGGTACAACTGTACTGTAACTGTGCTGATATTGCACGTACATTGAAGGCATGAAAAAAGAAAGCAAAGGCATGTGGTTAGGCGTTCTGGGCGTGGCCATTTTTGCCGTCACCCTGCCCATGACGCGCCTGGCCACGGGCACGGCGGCGGACCCGCAGCTCTCGGCCTGGTTCATCACCTTTGCCCGCTCTGCCCTGGCCGGCGGCCTGTCGCTGCTGTTTTTGGGTTTGACGCGCTCGCCCTTGCCCACACCGGCTCAGCGCAAGCCGCTGGTCCTGGCGATGCTGGGCAATGCCGTCGGTTTCCCGCTGTGCCTGGGCTTTGCCCTGCGCCAGGTTTCCTCCGGCCACGCCGCCGTCTTCACCGCCCTGCTGCCCCTGGCCACGGCGGCCATGGCGGCATGGGTGCTGCACCAGCGCGCGCGCCTGGGCTTTTGGGTCTGTGCCGGCCTGGGCGCGGCCCTGGTGGTGGCCTTTTCGTTGCTGCGGGCGGCCCAGCACGCCCAGGGCTTTGCGCTGGAGTGGGCCGATTTGCTCTTGCTGGGCGCGATTGGCTCGGCCGCAGTGGGCTATGTGTATGGTGCCCAGGTCACGCCCCAGCTGGGCGCCGAGCGGGTGATTTGCTGGGTCTGCGCCATGACCCTGCCCTTCAGTGTGCCGCTGGCGCTGCTGAACTGGCCCACTACTGTCATCCACACCGCCTCCTGGTGGGGCCTGCTGTACGTGGGCGTGTTTTCCATGTGGGCCGGCTTCTTCGCCTGGTACCGTGGCCTGGCGCTGGGCGGCGCCCTGCGCGTAAGCCAGGTGCAGCTGCTGCAGCCGTTTTTCAGCATCCTGGCCGCCGTGCCTTTGCTGGGCGAGGTGCTGGAGCCGGTGACCCTGGGCTTTGCCCTGGCGATTGTGGCCGTGGTGTTTCTGGGCAAGCGCCTGGCCAGTGGACCCGCGCCTGTGGCCGCCCACGCTGGCAGCGCGACCAGCCAGTCCATTCTGACCACGGCAGCCAGCGGCAAGGCGGCGCCATGAGCACCGAGCTCTGGCTTGCCGCCAGCTTGTTTGCCGTGGCCAGCCTGGTCACGCCCGGCCCCAACAACACCATGGTGCTGAGCTCCGGTGTGAACTTCGGCCTGCGCCGTACCCTGCCGCACCTGCTGGGCATTTGCATAGGCTTTGGCCTGATGCAGGTGCTGGTGGGCCTGGGTCTGCATGGCGTGCTGGGCCGCTACCCGGTGCTGCTGCAGGGCCTGCGCTATGTGGGCGGCGCCTACATGCTGTGGCTGGCCTGGAAGCTGGCGACATCGCGTACGGCCCCCGGCGCCCTGCCCGCCAACGCCCGCCCCCTGGGCTTTTGGGGGGCCGCAGCCTTCCAGTGGGTCAACCCCAAGGCCTGGGTGATGTGCATGACGGCCATGACAGCCTATTTGCCGATGGACGCAAGCGTGCCCCAGGTGCTGCTATTGGGCGGCCTGTTCCTGCTGCTGGGCCTGCCCTGCGTGGGCAGCTGGGCCGCTTTTGGCAGCAGCATGCGCCGCTTCCTGCAGGATCCGCGCAAGCTGCGCATCTTCAACATCACCATGGCGCTGGCCCTGGTAGCCTCGCTGGTTCCCATGCTGATGAACTAAGACCTCCGCCACACGCCACCATGTACGCTGCCGCCTTCATCTTTGAGCCCGGAACCTACGACGAACGCTTCCACACGCTGGATGCGCAAATCGAGGCCGCGGCCGCCAGCAACCCGGGCTTTCTGGGGCGCGAGACCTGGCAGTCCGCCGACGGCCTGCGCTTCAACGCCACCTACTACTGGAGCGATTTGGAGTCACTCAAGGCTTTCTCACAGAACCCGCTGCACCTGGAGGCCAAGGCGGCCTACCAGCGCTGGTACAAGGGCTATCACATCGTGATCTCCGAAGTGATGCGCTCCTATGGCGACGGCGTCTTGAACCACATCACGCCCAACCAGCACCGCTGATCTACCGCTTCCCCAACGACAATACCGCCATGAGCACACCTACTTTTGAATGGACCCTGTCCGAGCGCGCCGCCAAGATGAACCCTTCGGTGATCCGCGAAATCCTCAAGGTCACCGAGCGCCCCGGCATCATCAGCTTTGCCGGCGGACTGCCCTCTTCCAAGACCTTTCCGGTCGCCGAGTTTGAAGCGGCCTGCGCCAAGGTGCTCAAGGACGACCCCGCGGGCGCCCTGCAGTACGCGGCCAGCGAAGGCTATGCGCCGCTGCGCGAAACCGTGGCCGCCATGCTCAGCACGCAGGCCAGCACCCAGGGGCAAAGCTGGGATGTCAACCCCAATAACGTGCTGATCACCACCGGCTCGCAGCAAGGCCTGGACCTGGTGGCCAAGGTGCTCTTGGACAAGGGCAGCCGCGCTCTGGTGGAGTCGCCCACCTACCTGGGTGCGGTGATGGCCTTCACGCCCATGGAGCCCGAGGTGCTGAGTGTGGAGAGCGACGCCGACGGCATCGACCTGGCCGACCTGGCAGCCAAGGCCCGGCAGGACGGACAGCGCGCGCGCTTTCTCTACGTGCTGCCGAATTTCCAGAACCCCACCGGGCGCACCATGAGCGAGACCGGCCGCGCTGCCCTCAGCCACAGTGCCGCCGAACTCGGCCTGCCGCTGATGGAAGACAACCCCTATGGCGACCTCTGGTTTGACACACCGCCACCTCCGTCGCTGACCGCGCGCAACCCGCAGGGCGGCATCTACCTGGGCTCGTTTTCCAAGGTGCTGGCGCCGGGCCTGCGCATGGGTTTCATTGTGGCGCCGTCGGCGGTGTATCCGAAGCTGCTGCAGGCCAAGCAGGCCGCCGATCTGCACAGCCCCAGTTTCAACCAGCGCATGATTTACGAGGTGATGCAAGACGGTTTTCTGGACCGCCACGTACCCACCATCCGCGCCCTCTACAAAAGCCAGCGCGACGCCATGCTGCAGGCCTTGGCGCAGCACTTCCCCGATGCGGCGACACAGCTCGAGCAGTCGTTGACCTGGAACACGCCGGCCGGCGGCATGTTCCTGTGGGCGCGCTTGCCGGCGGGCATGAACGCGGTGGACCTGCTGCCGCACGCGGTGGACAAGGGCGTGGCCTTTGTGCCCGGTGCGCCTTTTTATGCCGGTGCGCCCGACGCGCGCAGCATGCGCCTGTCCTTCGTCACCCCCAGCGTGGAAGAGATTCACCGCGGCGTGGCCGCACTGGCTGAGGCCATCAAGGAGCAGCAGGGTGGCTGACACTTTGCACATCTGGGGCCGCCTGTCCTCGCTCAATGTGCGCAAGGTGGTGTGGGCGGCGCAGGAGGTGGGCGTGCCCTTTACCCGCAGCGATGCCGGCATGGCTTACGGCGTGGTGGGCACAGCCGCATACCGCGCGCTGAACCCCAATGCCATGGTGCCCACACTGCAGGATGGCGAGCTGGTGCTGTGGGAGTCCAATGTCATGGTGCGCTACCTCTGCGCCCGCTACGCGCCAGACGTGTTGTACCCGCAGGAGCTGGCGCAGCGCTTTGATGCCGAGCGCTGGATGGACTGGCAGCAGACCACCTTGGTAGGTGCCGCCAGCCCGGCGTTTTTGCAGTGGATACGCACGGCACCCGCGCAACGCAATGCCGCGCTTATCGCCCAGTCCGTGGCCGCCACCGAACCGCTGCTGGCGCTGCTGGATGCGCACCTGGCAAACCAGGCCTACATGGCCGGCGAGCGCTTCAGCATGGCCGACATTCCGCTGGCCTGTGATGTGCACCGCTGGTTTGGACTGCCCCAAGCCCGCCCGGCCCTGCCGCACTTGCAGCGCTGGTTTGACGCCATTCTGCAGCGCCCGGCCACGCGGGGTGTGCTGGACCTGCCGCTGAGCTGAACGCCTTCCACACTCCCCACAGAAGCTGCCTATGCCCTTACCGCAAGCCAAGTCCCGTGCGTTCCAGCAGGTCGATGTGTTCAGCGCCCAAGCCTACTTTGGCAATGCCCTGGCCGTGGTGCTGGACGGCACCGGCCTCTCGGATGAAGCCATGCAGCGCTTTGCCGCCTGGACCAATCTGAGCGAGACCACCTTCCTGCTGCCGCCCACGCCCGCAGCCGTGGCGGCCGGCGCCGATTACCAGGTGCGCATTTTCACGACCGCCTATGAAATGCCGTTTGCCGGCCACCCCACGCTGGGCAGTTGCCACGCCTGGCTGGAACAGGGCGGCGTGCCCCAAGACCCGGCGCGCATCGTGCAGCAGTGCAAAGTCGGTCTGGTGCCGTTGCAGCGCACCGGCGCGCGGCTGGCCTTTGCCGCACCCGCCCTGCAGCGGCGCGATGCAGCCGAGGCGCTCTGGCAGGCGCTGCCGGAGGCGCTCGGTGTGGCGCCCTCGCAGCTACGCGGCGCCCAGCATCTGAACAATGGCCCCAGCCACTTCGGCGTCCTGCTCGACAGCGTGGACACGGTGCTGGGCCTGCAGCCACACTTTGAAAAATTGCAGTCGCTGATGGCCCAGGCAGGCTTCACTGGACTGGGCGTGGCCGCCCGCTGCGACGCGTCTGCAGCCGATACGTCAGCAGCCCTGATCGTGCGATCCAACCGTGAAGCACGCGCCTTTGGTGCGCGCGCTGCGGCCAGCGCTGCAGCCCTGGATGGCACCGACACGGCGGACCTGGAAGTGCGTTTCTTCTTCTCGCGTGGCGACGGTATTGCCGAAGACCCCATCACCGGCAGCTTCAACGCCAGCCTGGCCCAGTGGCTGATTGCCGAAGGCCATGCGCCCAGCCGCTATACCGCCGCCCAGGGCAGCTGCATAGGCCGGGCTGGGCGCGTCTACATCGAACAGGACGCACACGGCCAGGTCTGGGTGGGTGGTGACTCGGTCACCTGCCTGCGCGGCACGGTCTTGCTGTAGTCTGCGCCCGCAACGCTTCACCCCCCATGCCCCTGCACATCGCCACCCCGCTGATTGAATCGTCCCCCCTGTCCCGCGCTGCGGGCTGCAGCATCTGGCTCAAACTCGAAGCCCTGCAGGTGCCCGGTTCCTTCAAGATTCGCGGCATAGGCGCTGCCTGCGAACACTATGCAAAGGCCGGTGCCAAGCGCTTTGTGTCGTCGTCCGGCGGCAATGCCGGCCTGGCCGTGGCCTATGCCGGTCGCCTCTTGTCCATCCCCGTGACGGTGGTGGTGCCAGCCACTGCCTCGGAGCGCGCCAAAGACCTGCTGCGGCAGGAAGGTGCTGAGGTCATCGTGCACGGCGCCAGCTGGCAGGAGGCCAATGCCCTGGCGCAGTCGCTGCTGGGCCCGCACGACGCCTTCTTGCATCCCTTTGACAACCCGCTGTTGTGGAGCGGCCACGCCACCATGATTGACGAGGTGGCCGCCAGCGGCACCAAGCCGGGTGCGGTGCTGTTGGCCGTAGGCGGTGGCGGCTTGCTGGCCGGCGTGGCCGAAGGCCTGGTGCGCAACGGCTGGGCCAATGTGCCGCTGCTGGCGGTGGAAACCCACGGTGCGGCCAGCCTGCACCAGTCCATGCACAGCGGCCAGCGTGTGACGCTGGAGGCCATCACCAGCATCGCCACCTCGCTGGGTGCACGCCAGGTCTGCGCCCAGGCCTTTGCGCTGGGGCAAAGCGGCCGGGTACGCAGCCTGCTGGTGTCCGACCAGGAAGCGGTGGCGGCCTGCACGCGCTTCCTGGACGACCACCGCCTGCTGGTGGAGCCGGCCTGCGGTGCGGCACTGGCCGTGGCCTATGGGCACGCATCAGAACTGAGCGACTTTGAAAATATCCTGGTGATCGTCTGTGGCGGTGCCACCGCCAGCACGGAAAATCTGCGCCAATGGAGCGCACAGCTGGCGCAATAGCGGCTGCAGTGACAGCATCACCGTCACCAAATGAAGGAGCACCCCGCCATGCCCAGCTACGAACTCGCACAACTCAATATCGCACAAATGAAAGCCCCGCTGGAGTCACCCGAGATGGCTGACTTTGTGGCCAATCTGGAGCGCATCAACGCCTTGGCCGAGGCGGCACCCGGCTTTGTCTGGCGCCTGCAAAGCGAAGACGGCAATGCCACGGCCTTCAGGCCCTTTGGCGAGTCCACCTTGGTGAACCTGTCGGTCTGGCACAGCGTGGAGAGCTTGAGCGACTACGTCTTCAAGTCCCTGCATGTGGAGATCATGAAGCGGCGCAAGGAGTGGTTTGAGCGCTCGCCCGAGGTCACCACCGTGCTCTGGTGGGTACCCCAGGGCCACCGCCCGGACGAGCACGAGGCCATGCAAAGACTGCAAACCCTGCGCGCCCTGGGCCCCAGCGCACAGGCCTTTGGCTTCAAGCAGCATTTTGAGGCACCGCAATGAAAACCATAGGCCTGATAGGCGGCATGAGCTGGGAGTCCAGCGCGCTCTACTACCGCCAGATCAACGAAGCGGTCAAAGCCCGGCTGGGCGGCCTGCACTCGGCCAAGCTGGTGATGGTCAGCGTGGATTTTTTTGAAATCGAGGAGCTGCAGCGCGCTGGCGACTGGGCGCGTGCCGGCGCCCTGCTGGCCGATGCGGCGCGCCGCCTGCAAGCGGCC
This sequence comes from Rhodoferax sp., assembly GCA_043758575.1. Classification (GTDB taxonomy): domain Bacteria; phylum Pseudomonadota; class Gammaproteobacteria; order Burkholderiales; family Burkholderiaceae_C; genus Allorhodoferax. The sequence goes on along the minus strand of JAYVNF010000087.1, from coordinate 11,306 downwards.
GGCGCGGATTTTCTGGTGCTGTGTACCAACACCATGCACATCGTGGCCCCGGCCATAGAGGCCGCGGTGCAGCTGCCGCTCTTGCACATTGCCGACCCCACGGCCATGGCCATCAGCGGCGCCGGTTTTTCAAAAATTGGCCTGCTGGGAACACGCTTCACCATGGAACAGGCCTTCTACAAAGACCGACTGGTTACGCAGCATGGCCTGCAGGTGCTGCTGCCCTCGGCCGAGGAGCGCGACACGGTGCACCGCATTATTTTCGAAGAGCTGTGCCTGGGCCAGACCCTGGAGATCTCGCGCCAGCACTACCGCCGCACTATGGCCAGCCTGGTGGCGCAAGGGGCAGAGGCCATCATCCTGGGCTGCACCGAAATCACGCTGCTGGTGGGCGCAGAGGACGCGAGCGTGCCGCTGTTTGACACCACCGCCCTGCACGCCAACGCGGCGGCCGAGCTGGCGCTGCTCTAGAGACCGGACGCGGCGCTCCAACCGCCCCCCGACAAAGCCCTTGTTACACTAAAGCCATGTTGCGTCCCCTTAGTCCCGTTTTCACTTCTGCCTCCAGCCCCGCTGTTGCCCACGCCCTTGTGCGCGCGGGCGCAGCTGCGTTGGCCGGCGTGCAGCGATTGGGCGCACGCATTAGCACCATTACCCGCACGGCCACCTGACGCGTGCAGGTGGCCGTACCGGCTGCCTGGTGGTGTCTCTTCAAACAGTTCCCAGCCCAGGCAGTTGGGTTGTCATTTGTTTGGAGAGTTTCATGTTTCAAGACCATCAAGAAAATGCGCCCCGCTCAACAAGCTCATCCAGCGCAGCTGCGCCTGCGCGGGCGCTGCGCATAGGCCTGCTCGGCCTGGGCACCGTGGGCGCCGGCACCTGGCGCGTACTGCAACGCAACCGGCAGGAGATCATGGCGCGCAGCGGGCGCGCGCTGCAGATCGTGCTGGTGGCGGTGCGCAATCTGCCGCGGGCGCAAGCCATCGTAGGCGGCGCGGCAGAGCTGACCCAGGACCCATTTAGCGTTGCCACGCGCCCCGACATTGACGTGGTGGTGGAGGCCATGGGCGGCACCACGCTGGCACGCCAACTGGTCCTGCAGGCGATTGCCCACGGCAAGCATGTGGTGACTGCGAACAAGGCCTTGTTGGCCGAACACGGCGCGGAGATCTTTGCGGCGGCACAAGCCCAGGGCGTGATCGTGGCCTACGAGGGCGCGGTGGCGGTCAGCATTCCCATCATCAAAACGCTGCGCGAAGGACTGGTGGCCAACCGCATTGAATGGGTGGCAGGCATCGTCAACGGCACCAGCAATTTTCTTCTGTCGGAAATGCGCGACAAGGGCCTGAGCTTGGCCGCCGCCCTGCAAGACGCGCAGGCACGCGGCTTTGCCGAGGCCGATCCGCGCTTTGACGTGGACGGCATAGACGCAGGCCACAAGATCAGCCTGCTGGCCGCCATTGCCTTTGGCACGCCGGTGAATTTTGCCCAGGTCCCGGTGCAAGGCATTGCAGACATCGAGGCGCAGGACATGGCCTATGCCGAGCAACTGGGCTACCGCATCAAGCTGCTGGGTATAGCGCGGCGCGTGCCGGGTGGCATGCAGGTGGCGGTGCACCCGGCGCTGGTGGCGGCCGACCATATGCTGGCCCATGTGCACGGCGCCATGAATGCGGTGCTGGTGCACAGCGACGCGGCCGGCCTGGGCCTCTACTACGGCGCCGGTGCCGGCTCCGAGCAGACCGCCTCGGCGGTGATTGCCGACCTGGTGGACGTGGCGCGCATGGAGAGCGCGGCACCGGCACAGCGCGTGCCCTACCTGGGCTTTCACAGCCATGCGCTGCAGGCGCTGGCGCTGCAACCCCTGGCGCACAGCCGCAACGCCTGGTACCTGCGCATCCACTGCAGCGCTGCGCCGCAGACCGAACGCGCCCTGTTGCGCATACTGCGCCGCTGCGGCGTGCAGGCGCGCATCCACGGCCGCTACACGCAAGCCGATCGCAGCATGCACCACGTGCTGCTGACCCAGACCGTGGCGCAGCCCGCCCTGCACCTGGCCCTGGAACAACTGGCGCTGTTGCCAGGGCTGCGCAGCCAGGTCATAGCCCTGCGGTTGGAGCGTCTGGACGGGTTGCGGTGATACTGCCCCACTGACCGTCGTGCCACACTGCAGCCCACCATGCCCCAAGCCACCACCCATCCAGCGGCCGCCGCCCGCAGCGCCGACGCGGCCCCTGCTAGCGTCGCACTCGCTGACCCAGCCCAGGCTACGCCCCTGGCTGCGCCAGCGGCAACCCACAAGAAGCCCGCGCCGGGCGCCACCTTTCTGAGCGGCTCGCTGATGCGCCATGTGCTGGTGATGGCCGGCACCGGCGCCATCGGGCTGGTAGCGGTGTTTGCGGTGGACCTGATCAATCTGTTCTACATCTCACGCCTGGGCGAAAAGGAGATTGCCGCTGCCGTGGGCTTTGCCGGCGTCGTGGCGTTTTTCCACACCTCGATTTGCATCGGCATGATGATTGGCATCACCGCCTGCGTGGCCCGCAGCATAGGCGCCAACCGCCTGGCGGATGCGCGGCGCATGGCCACGCACAGCCTGCTGATCATGGTCGGTATTGCCCTGCTGCTGGGCCTGGGCACGGTGCTGATCTTGCCCACATTGCTGGCGGCACTGGACGCCAGCGGCGAGGTGGCGCGCCTGGCGCAGCGCTACCTCACCGTCACCATGCCCTCGCTGCCCCTCCTGGGTCTGGGCATGGCCAACTCGGCCCTGCTGCGCTCGGTCGGTGACGCGCGGCGCTCCATGGTGGTGACCCTGGGCGCGGCCTTTATCACCGCCGCTCTGGATCCGCTGTTCATCTTTGTCTTCGGCCTGGGGCTGGACGGTGCGGCCATCGTCTCGGTGATTTCGCGCACGGTGATGGTGGGCCTGGGCCTGCACGGCGTGTGGCGCGTGCACCACCTGCTGGGGCCGATCGAGCGAACCCAGTTTGCGGCAGATGCGCGTGCCATGGCCGCCATTGCCGGCCCGTCCGTGCTGACCAATCTGGCCACGCCGGTGGGCGCGGCCTTTGTCACCCACAGCGTGGCGCAGTTTGGTGCCGCGGCCGTGGCCGGCCAGGCCACCATAGACCGGGTCACGCCGGTGGCCTTTGGCCTGATCTATTCGCTCAGCGGTGCGGTGGGCCCCATCCTGTCGCAAAACCTGGGCGCCAAACAGTTCGAGCGGGTGCGCGAGTGCATGCGCGCCAGCCTTTGGTTCATGCTGCTGGCCGTGGGTGCGGCCTGGCTGCTGCTGGCACTTCTGCAAGGGCCATTGATCCAGGCGTTTTCACTGGAGGGCATGGCCGCAACCATGGTGCATGCGTTTTGCGCTTGGGTCTGCGCCAGCTTCTTTTTTGCCGGAGCGTTATTCGTGGCCAACGCCGCCTTCAACAACCTGGGCCGCCCCTTGTGGTCCACCGGCTTCAACTGGGCCCGCGCCACCCTGGGCACGATTCCCTTTGCCTGGTGGGGCGCGCACTACGGGCCGGTGCAGGTGATGGCCGGTCAGGGTGCGGGCTTGGTCATCTTCGGCACGCTGGCCATGTGGGCGGCAACCCGCTTGACCCGCAATCTGGGCAGAGGCGATTCCACGTCCGGTACCGCCCATGCTTAGCGCGCAGCGCCGCATGCATTCCCTGTAAACGTATGAATCCAGGCACAAGCGCCAGCTGCGCCTGTGTTAGCGTCAGAGCGACGGGCCCATGGCCTGAAGGGTCGCTATGCAACTCAATCAATTTCGCATCGGCAGCCGCCTGACCATGGGTTTTGGCCTGGTGTTGTTGCTCTGCCTGGCGCTGGGCGTGCTGGCCATTCTGGAGCTGGCGCATGTCAACGCCGCCACCAGCAGCATTGCCCAGAACAACCTGCCCAGCGTGGCGCTGGCGGGCCGCTTGCAACAGACGCTGAGCGAATTCCGCTTGCTGGAAAACCGCCACGTTCTAACCTTTGATGCCGACGAAAAAGACGATCTGGACAAGGTGCTGGCCGCCAGCAAGGCGCGCCTGTCCACCGACCTGGCCAGCTACGCGGCGCAGACCCTGCCCCCCGAGGAGCGCGCCGCCTTTGCCGATTTTCAGCAGGCACTGAAGGCCTACGATGAAAGCAGCCCCAAGCTCATCGAGCAGTCCAAGCTGGGCATGACAGCCTTGTCGCAGTCCCGGGCCTTTCTGATCGGCCCCTCACAGGAGGCCTATGCCAAAGTCAGCGCCGCACTGGCCAAGCTGGTAATCCTGAACGAAGCCGAGGCCCAGCGCTTTTATGCGAGCTCGCAGTCGGCCTACCAGCAATCCAAGGGCTGGGTGACGGGCATTCTGCTGCTCACGCTGTTGGTGGGTGCCGGCCTGGCCTACGTCATCACGCGCTCCATTGTCACCCCGCTGCGCCTGGTGCAGCAAACGGCGCAGCGCATTGCCGAAGGGGACCTGGCAGCCACCCTGCAGGTGCAGGGCAGCGATGAAACCTCCGAGCTGATGCGCGCCGTGGTGCAAATGCGCGAGGCCCTGCACCACACCATCAGCCAGGTCAGCCAGGCGATTCACAGCATCAGTACCACCAGCGCCGAAATCGCCAGCGGCAACCAGGACCTGAGCGAGCGCACAGAACAGGCCTCGGCCAATTTGCAGCGGGTGAGCTCCAGCATGGGCGCCCTGACCCAGACCGTGCAGCAAAACGGCCAAGCCGCAGCCCAGGCCAATGGCCTGGCGATGAACGCCGCGCAAGTGGCCTCGCGCGGCGGCCAGATGATGGGCGAGGTGGTGACCACCATGCAGAAGATTGATGTGTCCTCGAAAAAGATTGCCGACATCATTGGGGTGATCGATGGCATCGCCTTTCAGACCAATATCCTGGCCCTCAACGCCGCCGTGGAAGCCGCGCGCGCCGGCGACCAGGGCCGTGGCTTTGCCGTGGTGGCCAGCGAGGTGCGCAGCCTGGCCGGGCGCTCGGCCGAGGCCGCCAAGGAAATCAAGAACCTGATAGGCGCCAGCGTGGCGCAGGTGGAGGCCGGCTCAAGCCAGGTGCAGGCGGCCGGGCGCACCATGCAGGAAATTGACGCCTCGGTGCAAAAGGTCTCGCACATCATTGGCGAGATCACCGCCCAGGGCTCCGAGCAAAGCCATGGCATTGCCGACATCAACACCGCCGTGATGGAGCTGGACCAGATGACGCAACAAAATGCTGCCATGGTGGAACAGGCCGCAGCGGCGGCCCAAAGCATGAAGGACGAAGCCCAGCGCCTGTCCGGCGTGGTGGATGTGTTTCAGCTCGGCAGCCCCAGGGCGCTGATGCTCTGAATCTGGTGCAGTTCGCCCAGCAACTGGGCCAGCGCGCGCCCGGCCGCGTCCAGCACGGCCCGGCCTTTGTCCGCCGTGGCGGCCGCGGCATTGCCGACCGCGCCTGCAGGGTTGTAGTCCTGCATCTGCCAGCCCAGCTTGGCGCTCTTGCCATTGCCCAGAATGGCGAATTGCTTGGCACGCAGCTCCGAGCTGGAGGCGAAATTTTGCGCCTGCGCCATGTCCACCAACGCGGGTGCCAGCGCCAGCATCATAGAGGTCTCGATCTCACCGGCGTGGATGCCAAAGCGGTGCTCGTGGGCGCTGAACAAAGCGTTCACATCCTCGCCTTGAGGTCCCACCAAGGGCAGTCCGAACCAGTTGACGCTGTAGACCAGCATGCCAAGGCGCGCGCGCAGATCGCGCGCCACCACGTCCATCAGGCCGACCTGGCCGCCATGCGAATTCAGCAGCACCAGCTTTTTCACGCCACTGGCGGCCACGCTTTCGGCCAGCTCGGTCCACAGGCGTATGGTGGTCTCGGCCTTCAAGCTCAGGGTGCCGGCAAAGGCGGCATGCTCGGGGCTCAGGCCGATGGTTTGCGTGGGCAGAAACAGGGCCGGCACTGCGGGCGCGATGTGGGGCAGCGCGGCGGCGATCACGCCGTCGACCAGGGCGCTGTCCACGTTCAGCGGCAAATGCGGGCCATGCTGTTCGGTGGCAGCCACCGGAAGGATGGCAATGGTCTGCGCCAAAGTGCCATCGGCCTGGGCCTTGGAAAAGTCGGCCGTGGACCAATGCGCCCAGAATCGTGAAGAGGTGCTCATGGGTCTATCTTAGATGTTAGATGGCGACTCTGGCGTTGCGCCAAGGCGCTGTGCTGCAACGGCCCCTTGTGCGGTGGCAGGGCTTTTTCCCGGCGCGGCAGCAGGCCCTGCAAGGCCTGCGGATTGGAGCGTGCGCCGCTGGCCAGGTAGTCGGCCAGCAGGGCGCGGCGCACCGTCTCGGCGGGCACGGCGCGTTGGAGTGTCAGGTAGTCGAACACGGCATCCAGCAGCGCCTCGGGTGTGAGCCTGTGGGTGCTGGCGGTGCGCTGCCACAGCCAGTCCGAAAAATCGCTCCAGGCGGCAAAGGCGCTATGGCCTTGTGAACCTTGTGCTCCGGGTGGGCCTTGTAAGAGCAGGCGGCTGCCCTGGGCCAAGCGGCCCGAGTTCACCACCAAATCCCAATAGCGCGCCATGCGGCCAAAGGCCTGCACCTGCACGGCCGTCAGCGTGCCGGTTTGCAACACGGTGTAGGGCGGCTCGGCGGCATAGACCATGCCGTCCTCTGCTGCGACACCGGGGCGGCTGCGCGTGGCCAGCGGCGTGCCGCGCAGGCGCTTGAGCAGGCCAAGCTGGATTTCGTGCGGGCCCAGGGCATAGAGGCGGTCAAAACCGGCGCCAAAGCTGTCCCAGCTCTCGCCGGGCAGGCCAAAGATCAGGTCGGTGTGCAGATGCGCCGTGCTGTGCGCCAGCAGCCAGCGCAGGTTGTCTTCCGTCTTGCTGTTGTCCTGGCGCCGGGCAATGCGCGCCTGCACCTCGGGGTTGAAGCTCTGGATGCCGATTTCAAACTGCAGCACGCCAGCAGGGAACTGCGCGACCATGGACTTCAAGGCATCGGGCAACTGGTCGGGCACCAGCTCGAAGTGCAAAAACAGTTTTTCCTGCGGTGCGGCCTGCAGGCGTTGCAGAAAAAACTGAAGAATGCGCACCGAGCTTTCCACCTTGAGGTTGAAGGTGCGGTCCACAAACTTGAAGTGGCGCGCGCCGCGCTGGTAGAGCGTGGCCAGCTCCGCCAGAAACGGCTCCAGCGCAAAGGCCCAGGCGGTCTTGTCCAGGGCGCTCAGGCAAAACGCGCACTTGAAGGGACAGCCGCGCGAGGCCTCTACATAGAGCACGCGCTGCGCCAGATCGGTGTCGCTGTACTGGGCATAGGGCAGCTCCAGCTCCTCCAGCGGTGGCTGCTCACCGGCGATGACCTTCATCAGCGGCTGCGGTCCGTGCACCAGGGCGCGGCAGAGTTTGGGAAAGCTCACATCCCCCCAGCCAGTGATGACATGGTCGGCCAGCTGCACAATCGCCTGCGCCTCCCACTCATGGCTGACCTCGGGCCCACCCAGCACCACCCGCACCTGGGGACTGTGGGCCTTGAGCAAGCGGATGACCTCGGTGGTCTGGACCACGTTCCAGATGTACACACCAAAGCCGACCACGCGCACCTCCGCATCCCCCAGGGCCTGCAGCAGCGCATCCACAATTTCCTGCGCCGGGCGCTGGATGGTGAACTCCTGCAGCTGCGTGAGCGCCGCCAGATCGACACCGCCGTGGCGCTGCATATTCGCCATCAGGCAGCGCAGGCCCAGGGAGGCGTGGATGTATTTGGCGTTGAGGGTGGCAAGCACGATGCGGGCAGACATGGCCGTATTATCAAAGCATGGCCAGCAAGCACGCATCCAAAGCAAACGCCAAGGCGGGCGGCAAGGCCACGGCCCGGTCTGGCGCCACGCCGCCCAGCGCAGCAGCTGCCAAGGCAGCCCGCAACACCACCGGCGACAGCTTCTTTGGCTGGGACGGCGACGTGCTGGTACTCAACGTGCTCGGCAAGCCCGCTGCCAGCAAGGATGCCATCGGCAAACCCAAGGGCACGCAGCTCAAGATCAGCGTCACCGCAGCCCCCAAGGACGGGCGCGCCACCGACCATATGCTGCGCTTTCTGGCGCCGCTGTTTGGCGTGGCGGTGGCCGATATCGAGGTGGTGTTTGGCCAGGAGAATGTCAACAAGCAGCTGCGCATCCGTGCCCCCAAGAAGTTGCCGGCTGTTTTTAGCGACACAGCGCTGTCACCGAACTGAGGCGACAATGCGCCATGGCGCTTTACCTGACCTCTCCCTTTGCCCGTACCGCCCGCCTGTGGCATTTGCTGTGCGCCGTGCTGGCGCTATTGGCCTTGCACGGCACGGCCCTGGCCCAGTTTTCCAAGCCCACGGGTGCTGCGGGCGCCGCCGTGGTGCAAACCGAGCAGGTACGCGCCGAGCTGTTGGCCTTTGCGCCGGACGGCATTGCTGCTGGCAAAACCGTATGGGTGGGCCTGCAGCTGGCGCACCAGCCGCAATGGCACACCTACTGGAAAAACGCCGGCGACTCGGGCCTGCCCACGCGCCTGGAATGGAGCCTGCCAGCAGGCGTGAGCGCCGGCGAGATTGCCTGGCCTACGCCGCAAAAAATCAATATCGGCAGCCTGTCCAACTTTGGCTACGAGGGCACGGTGCTGCTGCCGGTGCCGCTGACCATAGACAAGACCTACAAGCCAACGCCGCTGGCCGACAGCCTGGAAGTCAAACTCGCCGCCTCCTGGCTGGTGTGCAAACAGGAGTGCGTGCCGCAGGACGGCAGCTTTGTGCTGAACATTCCCCTGCGCGGCTCCACCGCCCTGCACGCCGCCGACTTTGAACGCGCCCATGCCGCAGAGCCCACGGCCCTGGCCGGCACGTCGGAGCTGCAGTTGGACAAGAGTGGACTCAGGCTAACCGTGCACGGCCTGCCAGCGGCCTGGCGCGGCAAGCAGATCAACGCCTTTATCGAGACGCCCGAGATCATCGAAACCGCGCGCTCGCCGGCCAGTGATGGCCCAGCCCAAAACTGGCAGGCCGATGGCACCTGGTCGGCCACCATGCCGCTGTCGGGCCTGCGCAGCGAGGCGCCGCAGCAACTGGCTTTTGTGCTGGCACTGGACGGCATGAACCTGCGCACCGAGGCCGGTGTGCACGGCAGCTGGCCGGCGCTGAACACGGGCCCGGCAACAGCACCGGCGCCAGTCCTGAACACCGCCCTGAGCAACCCGACCGCCCCCGCGCCCCTGGCCGAACAAAGTCTCACCAGCTGGGCCCTGGCCCTGGCGGCGGCCCTCCTGGGTGGGCTGTTCCTGAACCTGATGCCCTGCGTCTTTCCGGTGCTGGCCATCAAGGTGCTGGCCTTCACGCGCCCCGTCGAGCGCGGCCATAGCCACCGCGCCCTGGGCCTGGCCTACACGGCCGGGGTGGTGGCCTCGTTTCTGGCCCTGGGTGGCCTGATGCTGGCACTGCGCGCCGGCGGCGAGCAGCTGGGCTGGGGCTTTCAACTGCAGTCGCCGGCGGTGATTGCCGTGCTGGCCCTGCTCTTCACCCTGATAGGCCTGAACCTGATGGGCCTGCTGGAAGTCGGCAATCTGCTGCCCGGCAACCTGGCCGCCGTGCAGCTGCGCCATCCGCTGGGCGATGCCTTTTTGTCCGGCGTGCTGGCGGTGGCGATTGCCTCGCCCTGCACTGCGCCCTTTATGGGCGCCTCACTCGGCTATGCGATTGCCCTGCCGGCGCCACAGGCCCTGGGCATTTTCGCCGTCCTGGGTCTGGGCTTGGCCCTGCCTTACCTGGCGGCCAGCTGGTTGCCGGGCCTGGGCCGCTGGCTGCCCAAACCCGGTGCCTGGATGGACACGCTGCGCCGCTTCATGGCCTTTCCGATGTGGGCCACGGTGGTCTGGCTGGTGTGGGTGCTGGGGCATTTGAGCGGTGTCGATGGCGCGGCCAGCCTGCTGGCCCTGCTGCTGTGCCTGGCCTTGCTGGTCTGGAGCCTGAACCAGCCGGGGCGCAGCCGCACAGTGCTGGGCGGCCTGTCGCTGGCAGCGGGCCTGTGGCTCGCAATTGCCATTGGGCCGAACGTTTTCAAGCTGGAAGAGGTGGTCGCACTGCCCGCCAGCACAGCAGCAGACAGCGGCACGGGTACGGCAAATGTCACTTGGCAGGCCTGGGTGCCGGGCCGGGTGGATGCCGAGCTGGCAGCGGGCAAGCCGGTGTTTGTGGACTTCACGGCGGCCTGGTGCATCACCTGCCAGTACAACAAAAAGACCACGCTCTCCCAGCCCGACGTCATGGCCGATTTCAGTGCCAGGAAGGTGACCCTGCTGCGCGCCGACTGGACCCGCCGCGACCCCGCTATCAGCCAGGCCCTGGCGGCGCTGGGGCGCAGCGGTGTGCCGGTGTATGTGCTCTACCAAGGTGGTCAGGCGCCCGTGGTGCTATCCGAAATACTGCATGCAGACGAACTGCGGGCAGCGCTGGCCCGGCTCTGAGCGCTACGGCAAGTCCGGCTTAAGGACCGGCTGCGACAATGGCGCATCCCCAAATGACCCAACATACAGCCCCATGACCTCTTTTGCCCCGCTCCAGAACGACACTTTTTTGCGCGCCTGCATGCGCCAGGCCACGCCCTACACGCCGCTGTGGTTGATGCGCCAGGCCGGGCGTTACCTGCCGGAGTACTGCGCCACGCGGGCGCGCGCCGGCAGCTTCATGGGCCTGGCCACCAACACCGACTACGCCACCGAAGTCACGCTGCAGCCGCTGGAACGCTACCCGCTGGATGCCGCCATTTTGTTCAGCGACATCCTGACCGTGCCCGATGCCATGGGCCTGGGGCTGTCCTTTGCCCAGGGCGAGGGCCCGCGCTTTGCCACCGCCGTGCGCGACGAGGCGGCCGTGGTCAAGCTGGAAGTGCCCGACATGGACAAGCTGCGCTATGTGTTTGACGCCGTCACCTCCATCCGCAAGGCCTTGAACGGCCGCGTGCCGCTGATCGGTTTTTCCGGCAGCCCCTGGACCCTGGCCTGCTACATGGTCGAGGGCAAGGGCTCGGACGACTACCGCCTGGTCAAGACCATGCTCTACAGCCGCCCCGACCTGATGCACCGCATGCTGGCGGTCAATGCCGATGCCGTGGCCCAGTACCTGAATGCGCAGATCGACGCCGGCGCCCAGGCGGTGATGATTTTTGACAGCTGGGGCGGCGTGCTGGCCGACGGCGCGTTTCAGGCGTTCTCGCTGGAGTACACCCGGCGCGTGCTGGCGCAACTCAAGCGCGTCGGTGCGGACGGCCAGGTCGTGCCGCGCCTGGTGTTCACCAAGGGCGGTGGCTTGTGG
>JAYVNF010000086.1:0-2090 GCA_043758575.1 Rhodoferax sp. | reverse complement strand
GCGGGGTTGAAGTCAATCGCACCGGCATAGCCCACGGTCTGGGCAATGGTGTGGGCCAGCTCGGCAATGCTCACGTCCTGGCCGCAGCCCACGTTGATGTGGCTTTGCATGGGGCTGGTGTGCTGGGCATACAGGGCCAGGGGCAGGTTCATGACGTGCACGCTGGCGGCGGCCATGTCGTCTACATACAGGAATTCGCGCCTGGGTGTGCCGGTGCCCCAGATGGTGACCTTGGGCGCCAGGCTGGCCTTTGCTTCGTGAAAGCGGCGAATCAGGGCCGGGATGACGTGGCTGTTTTCCGGGTGGTAGTTGTCGCCCGGGCCATACAGGTTGGTGGGCATGACGCTGCGGTAGTCGATGCCGTGGCTGTGGCCGTATTGGCGGTTGTAGCTTTCGCAGAGCTTGATGCCAGCGATCTTGGCCAGCGCGTAGGGCTCGTTGGTGGGCTCCAGGGTGCCGGTGAGCAGGGCACTTTCGGCCATGGGCTGCACTGCCAGGCGCGGATAGATGCAGCTGCTGCCCAGGATCAGCAGCTTTTTGACGCCGCTGCGGAAGGCTGCGTCCACCACGTTGGCCTGCATCATCAGGTTTTCGTAGATGAAGTCGGCCGGCAGGGTGTTGTTGGCATGGATGCCGCCGACCTTGGCGGCGGCCAGGTAGACCTGGTCGGGCTTCTCGGCCGCAAAAAAGGCCTGCACCTGGGCCTGGTTGCACAGGTCCAGCTCGGCATGGGTGCGCGCCAGAAACGCGAACGGCGGCTGCCCCGCCTCCGAGAGGGTGCGCACAATGGCCGAACCCACCATGCCGCGGTGGCCTGCTACATAGATCTTGGGGATGGAAGGCATGCGGAGGTGTATTTGACGAAGCCTCGATTATCCACGCCCACCAGCCAGTCTAGAACGCCCACCCTAACGCCATCTGGCTCCAGCGCGTAGAGTGAAGGCACTGCATTCAGGAGATATTCCATGATCACCCGCAACACCAAAGAAGCCGAGCCCAAGGCAGAACCAAAAGCGGCCCCTGAGGCCGCCCCAAAAGCCGAATCCGTGCCGTCGCAGACACCTTCCGTCAAAGACTCGGCCCAACAAATCTGGCAGGCTGGTCTGGGTGCCTTCACCCGCGCCCAAGCCGAGGGCAGCAAGGCCTTCGAGACCCTGGTGAAGGAAGGCGTCAACATCCAGCGCAAGACCCAGGCCGCAGCCGAAGAGCGCATCTCGGAAGCCACCCACAAGATGAGCAGCATGGCCAGCGAGATCAGTGGCAAGGCGGTGGGCCAGTGGGACAAGCTGGAAAACATTTTTGAAGAGCGTGTGGCCAAGGCCCTGGGCAAGCTGGGCGTGCCCTCGGCGGCCGAAGTGGCGGCACTGCATGCGCGCATTGACGAGCTCAACCGCACGGTGCAAGCGCTCAGCGCCAAGCCAGCGCCAGCCAAGGCGGCGGGCAAGGCAACGGGCAAGACAACACCCAGAAAGACGCTAGTAAAAGCCCTTACCAAATCCAGGGGGCAGTAGACCGGAATAGGGCCAGAATAGGGCATGGTCAAAAAAGCCCCTCGCCGCACTGCCGAACGCATTCTGGAAGTGACGCTGGAGCTATTCAACCGCTTTGGCGAGCCCAATGTGTCGACCACGTTGATCTCGGCCGAGATGGGTATCAGTCCGGGCAATCTGTACTACCACTATCCGGCCAAGGACGAGCTGATCAACGCGCTGTTTAACACCTACGAGGCCGCACTCAACAGCCTGCTCAATGCCAGCGACAACGTGCGCGATGTGGAGGACGCCTGGTTCTTCATGCACACCCTGTTCGAGCTGATCTGGCAGTACCGCTTTTTGTACCGCGACCTGAACGACCTGCTGAGCAAGAACCGGCGCCTGGAGACACATTTCCAGCTGGTGTTGAAGAACAAAACGCGTTCGGTGCGGGCCATGCTGGAGAGCATGAACCGCTGCGCCACGCTGCGCATGGACGCGCGCGAGATGGAGCCCACCGCCACCAGCATGGTGGTGGTGCTCACCTACTGGCTCAGCTTTGAATACGTGCGCGACCCGCGCCATGCGCTGGAGCCCGAAAGCGCCCAGGTGGCGCTG
>JAYVNF010000085.1:0-6710 GCA_043758575.1 Rhodoferax sp. | reverse complement strand
TGTGGCTGTGGCCGTCTTCGTGCTGCAGGCCTTCGCCGTTGAGCGTGGTGCGTCCGGAGGTACCGCCGAGCAAGAAGCCGCGTGCCTGCATGTCGCCGGCAGCCCAGGCCAGATCGCCAATGCGCTGGAAGCCGAACATGGAGTAGTACACGTAGAACGGCACCATGATGCGGTTGCTGGTGGAGTAGCTGGTGGCTGCGGCAATCCAGCTGGCCATGCCGCCGGCTTCGTTGATGCCTTCCTGCAGGATCTGGCCTTTGACGTCTTCCTTGTAGTACATCACCTGGTCTTTGTCGACCGGGGTGTACTGCTGGCCGGCCGGGTTGTAGATACCGATCTGGCGGAACAAGCCCTCCATACCAAAGGTACGGGCCTCGTCCACCAGGATGGGTACCACGCGCGGGCCCAGGGCCTGGTCACGCAGCAGCTGCGTCAAAAAGCGCACATAGGCCTGGGTGGTGGAGATTTCGCGGCCTTCGGCTGTGGGTTCCATCACCGACTTGAAAGTGTCCAACGCCGGCACGGTGAAGCTCTCGTCGGCCTTGGTGCGGCGGTGGGGCAGGTAGCCGCCCAGGGCCTTGCGGCGCTCGTGCAGGTACTTCATTTCCGGCGTGTCGTCGGCCGGCTTGTAGAAGGGGATGTCGGCAATCTGGCTGTCTGGCACCGGGATGTTGAAGCGGTCGCGGAAAGTTTTGATGTCCTCGTCGGTCAGCTTCTTGGTCTGGTGCACATTGTTCTTGCCTTCGCCGGACTTGCCCATGCCAAAGCCCTTGACGGTCTTGATCAAAAGCACAGTGGGCTGCCCCTTGTGCTTCACGGCGGCCGCGTAAGCGGCATAGACCTTTTGGGGGTCGTGGCCACCGCGGCGCAGTTCCCAGATGGCTTCGTCGCTCATCTTGGACACCATTTCCAGGGTCTCGGGGGTGCGGCCGAAGAAGTTCTTGCGCACAAAGGCGCCGTCGTTAGCCTTGAAGGCCTGGTAGTCGCCGTCCAGCGTGTCCATCATGACTTTGCGCAGGGCACCGTCCTTGTCACGCGCCAGCAGGGGATCCCACTCGCTGCCCCACAGCAGCTTGATCACGTTCCAGCCGGAGCCGCGGAACTCGCCTTCGAGCTCTTGCACGATCTTGCCGTTGCCACGCACCGGGCCGTCCAGGCGCTGCAGATTGCAGTTGATGACGAACACCAGGTTGTCCAGCTTTTCACGTGCGGCCAGGCCGATGGCGCCCAGGGATTCCACCTCGTCCATTTCACCGTCGCCGCAGAACACCCAGACCTTGCGGTTCTCGGTGTTGGCAATGCCACGCGCGTGCAGGTACTTCAGGAAGCGGGCCTGGTAAATCGCCATCAACGGGCCCAGACCCATGGAGACGGTGGGGAACTGCCAGAACTCGGGCATCAGCTTGGGGTGCGGGTAGCTCGACAAGCCCTTGCCACCGGTTTCCTGGCGGAAGTTCAACAGCTGCTCTTCGGTCAAGCGGCCTTCAAGGTAGGCGCGGGCGTAAACACCGGGCGACACGTGGCCCTGGATGTAGAGGCAATCGCCACCGTGGTTTTCACTCTCGGCATGCCAGAAGTGGTTGAAGCCGGCGCCAAACATATGCGCCAGCGAAGCAAAGGAGCCGATGTGGCCTCCCAAGTCGCCGCCGTCCACCGGGTGGTGGCGATTGGCCTTGACCACCATGGCCATGGCGTTCCAGCGCATGTAGGCGCGCAGGCGCTCTTCGATTTCGATGTTGCCAGGGCAGATTTCTTCCTGGTCTTTTTCGATGGTGTTGACGTACGCCGTGGTGGCCGAGAACGGCATGTCCATGCTGTTCTGGCGGGCATGCGAGAGCAGTTGCTCCAGCAGGAAGTGGGCACGCTCGGGGCCCTCTTTTTCGATGACGGCGGACAGGGCGTCCATCCATTCGCGGGTCTCCTGGCTATCGAGGTCGATGCCGCTTGCTGGGCTCTGAGGAACTGCTGACATTCTTGTCTCCTGTTGTAACTTGTGGGTAGTCGCCTGCGTAATTTAGTACGCCCTTCTCTACGACGCTCGAAGTTTCTCATAAATCGTTTTGAATTTCAAGTAGTGCTTATTGAATTCATATTGTGAAATTTAGATGCGATGCAACATAGACCTTCGCCTACACTCAGCGCATGCCTTTGACCGACCTGATCTCCCTGCCCAGTGCCCTGACACTGCCACCGGTACAACAGGCCAAACACTGGTGGAAGCGCCAGCACCCGCACCGGCAGGACCGGCTCGCCATGCTGGCGCCCCTGGTGGCCGTGCTCTTGTTTTTTGCCGCCATCGTGATTGCCTTTGCCTACCTGCGCGCCGAAGAATTCGACCGCGAACAGGAGGCCGTGCAGCGCGATGTGGAATACACCCAGCAGCGCCTGCGCCTGCGCCTGCTGGAGCGCCAGGAACAGCTCACGCGCATCGCCCGCGAGGTCTCCAACCGCGAGCTCGATGTGGAAGACTTTCGGGTGCGCGCCGCCACCATGCTCAACCAGTACCCGGAGATCCAGGGCTTGGCCTGGATTGACGAGCGTCACCGGGTCAAGATCGGCACCGGCACCGCCATCCATCCGCTGCCCAACGGGCGCGCGCCGCTGGACCAGCCGCCCCAGCTGGAAAGCGAGGCTGCCTATGCCAGCGCCAAGCTCAGCAACCAGCCGGTCTATCTGCAGCGCCTGCGCAGCACCGAATTCGCCCCGTTGATGCAGATCTACCTCCCACTCAACGAGCGCAACCGCTTCTCCGGCGTGCTGCTGGCCGAGCTGTCGGTGGACGGGTTGTACCGCTACGGCGTGCCCGACGAGGTCACGGCGCGCTATGCCATCTCCCTGCTGGACGCCAAGGGGGCGCTGCTGGCCGGCACCGTCATCCCGACCCGCAAAGCCTCCAGCGACTGGCTGCCCTGGACCACCCGCAACAACAGCTATGCCATGCCGGTCTCGCCGGTGGGCAGCGGCCTGCTGGTGCGCGGCCAAGCCTACCGGGCCTCGCTGGGTGTGATTGGCAGCGGCCTGTTCTGGCTCGTCGGCACGCTTAGCGTGATGACCGCCTGGATGCTGATTGCCAACTGGCGCCACACCCGTAGGCGCCTGCAGGCGCAGCAGGCCCTGGTGGCCGAAACCAATTTCCGCCGCGCCATGGAAAACTCCATGCTCACCGGCATGCGCGCCATGGACTTGCAGGGTCGCATCACCTATGTGAATGCGGCCTTTTGCCAGATGACTGGCTGGCACGAGGCCGAGCTGATCGGCGCCTCTGCCCCCTTCCCCTACTGGCCCGAATCCGACCGCGAGTTGCTGGCCTCCAAGCTCGAAGAAGAGTTGTCCGGCAAGTCCACCCCGGGTGGCTTTCAGGTGCGCGTGAAACGCCGCGACGGCAGCACCTTCGATGCCCGCCTCTACGTGGCGCCACTGATCGACGCCATGGGCACGCAAACCGGCTGGGTCACCTCCATGACCGACATCACCGAGCCGAATCGCGTGCGCGAACAGCTCTCAGCCTCACACCAGCGCTTCACCACGGTGCTAGAGGCGTTGGACGCCTCGATTTCGGTAGCCCCCCTGGGCAGCGACGAATTGCTGTTCGCCAACAAGCTCTACCGCCAATGGTTTGGCACCCAGGCCAACGGCCATTTGCAGCTGGTGGCCGAGGCCGGTGTGCCCAGCAGCCCCACCACCGACGACTCCGGCGACAGCGTGGACTCCCTGGCCGGCCTGCCCACCGATGCCATTGCCGACACCGAAACCGAGAGCGGCGAAATTTTTGACAGTGCCCTGGGCAAGTGGTTGGAGGTGCGTACCCGCTACCTGAGCTGGGTCGACGGGCGCCTGGCCCAAATGGTGATTGCCACCGACATCACCAGCCGGCGCATGGCCGAAGAGCAGGCCGCCACCCAGTCCGAACGCGCCGCCAACTCCAGCCGCCTGATCACCATGGGCGAAATGGCCTCCAGCGTGGCGCATGAACTCAACCAGCCGCTCACCGCCATCAACAACTACTGCAACGGCATGGTCTCGCGCATCAAGTCCAAGCAGATCACCGAGGAAGACCTGCTGGGCGCACTGGACAAGACTGCGCGCCAGGCCCAGCGCGCCGGCCAGATTATCCAGCGCATACGCTCCTTTGTGAAGCGCAGCGAGCCCAACCGCACGCCCTCGGAGGTCAGCGTCATGGTCAGCGAGGCCATCGAGCTGGCCGACATCGAGCTGCGCCGGCGCAATGTGCGCCTGAACCACTACGTGGCCGCGCGCCTGCCCACCATGCTGGTGGACCCCATCCTGATCGAGCAGGTGCTGGTCAATCTGTTGCGCAATGCCGCCGAATCGATTGACACGGCACAGCGCCCCACCGCCCAGCGCCTGGTGGAACTGCGCGTGGTGCCGACCCGCATCGAGGGCCAGTCGGCGATTGACTTCTCGGTGCGCGACAGCGGCAAGGGCCTGGCGCCCGAGGTCATGGCGCGGCTCTATGAGGCCTTCTTTTCCACCAAGGCCGATGGCATGGGCATCGGCCTCTCGCTGTGCCGCTCCATCGTCGAATCGCACCTGGGACGGATGACTGCCGAGAACATCTACAATGGCGCCGAAGTTGCTGGCTGCCGGTTTTCTTTCTGGATACCGGTGGCAGACATCGGCAACCTCGCATTGAGTGCGCCATCCGCAAGCACATAACGGTCTGGATATTTGAATGAGCTTGATACCAAAAAAAGGGACGGTCTACGTTGTTGACGACGACGAAGCCGTACGTGATTCCTTGCAATGGCTGCTGGAAGGCAAGGGGTATCGGGTGCGATGCTTCGATTCCGCCGAATCCTTTCTAAGCCGCTACGACGCCCGCGAAGTGGCCTGCCTGATTGCCGACATCCGCATGGGCGGCATGACCGGGCTGGAGCTGCAAAACCGCCTGATCGAAGGCCGCTCGCCTCTGCCCATCGTCTTCATCACCGGCCACGGCGACGTGCCCATGGCCGTGGACACCATGAAAAAAGGCGCCATGGACTTCATCCAGAAGCCCTTCAAGGAGGACCAGCTGGTCAGCCTGGTGGAGCGCATGCTGGACCATGCCAAGGACTCGTTTGCTGACTACCAGCTCGCCGTCAACCGCGACGCTCTTCTGTCCAAGCTGACGCTGCGCGAGTCGCAGGTGCTGGAGCGCATCGTCGCCGGCCGCCTGAACAAGCAGATTGCCGATGACCTGGGCATCAGCATCAAAACGGTCGAGGCGCACCGCGCCAACATCATGGAAAAGCTCAGCGCCAACACCGTGGCCGATCTGCTCAAGATCGCCCTGGGCCAGAACGCTCCCAAAGTTTAAAGCCATAAAAACCATCGCCCCCATGCCCGCAGCCGCGAAGGTGCGGGCATTTTCATTCCGGAGACAAACCGCATGACCACCACAACAAAATCCAACGCGAAAATCATAGACGGCAGCGCCCTGGCCGCCCACACCCGTGCCGACGTGGCGCGCCGCACTGCCCTGCTCAGCAGCCGCGGCATGACACCCGGCCTGGCCGTAGTGCTGGTGGGGGAGAACCCGGCCTCGCAGGTCTATGTGCGCAACAAGGTCAAGGCCTGCGCCGAGCATGGCCTGCATTCGGTGCTTGAAAAATACCAGGCCAACCTGCCCGAGGCCGACCTGCTGGCCCGCATCCAGGCGCTCAACAACGACCCGACCATCCACGGCATCCTGGTGCAGATGCCGCTGCCGCGCCACATCGACCCGCAGCGGGTGATCGAAACAATTTCTGTGGCCAAGGACGTGGACGGCTACTCGGTGCAGAGCGCTGGTGATCTGATGGCCGGGCTGCCGGGCTTTCGGCCCTGCACGCCCTACGGCTGCATGAAGCTGATCGAGTCCACCGGCGTGCCGCTCAAGGGCAAGCACGCGGTGGTGATCGGCCGCAGCAACACTGTGGGCAAACCGATGGCCTTGCTGTTGCTGCAGGCCAATGCCACCGTCACCATCTGCCACAGCGCCACGCCCGACCTGGGGTTGTTCACCCGCCAGGCCGACGTGGTGGTGGTGGCCGTGGGCCGGCGCAACACCCTCACCGCCGACATGGTCAAGCCCGGTGCTACCGTGATCGACGTCGGTATGAACCGGGTGCCGGTCGACCAGCCTGGCGCCGGCAAGCTGTGCGGCGACGTTGACTTTGACCGCGTGCGCGAGGTGGCCGCATGGATCACCCCGGTGCCCGGCGGTGTCGGGCCGATGACGATCACGATGTTGCTGGTCAACACGGTTGAATCGGCCGAACGTGTCGCCAAATAGCGCCGGTATTGTTCCCCGTCTTGCCCCACTTTTGCCACCGCATGAGGCCACCATGACCAACCCGCTGCTGACGGCCACCGGCCTGCCCGCTTTTGCCCAGATCCGCCCCGAGCACATCGGCCCCGCGCTGGACGTGCTGCTGCCGGCCGCCGAGGCCGCACTTGAGCGTGCCGTCAGCGCCGATGTGCCGGCTGACTTCGACACCTTGTCGGCCGTGCTCGACGTGCCGCTCGAGCGCCTGTCGGGCGCCTGGCAGGCGGCGGGCCATCTCAATGCCGTGGCCAACACGCCCGAGTTGCGCGAGGCCTACAACGCCAACCTGGGTCGCATCACTGAGTTTCACACCCGGTTGGGCGCGGACGAGCGGCTCTATGCCAAGTACAAGTTGGTGGCCACCGGGCCAGCCGCTGCCAGTTTGTCGGCCGCCCGAACC
>JAYVNF010000084.1:0-6717 GCA_043758575.1 Rhodoferax sp. | reverse complement strand
TAGGCCAGGCTGCCACCCGAGAGGTTGATGCGCGCGCCGTTCTCCAGAATGCTCTCGTTCTCGGACTGGATGTTCACCGTGCCCGCAGCGGTGGAGCGCTCGGCCACGGTGCGTGTGATCTTGGCAGCGTAGGCCAAGAGGCTGTCGCTGGCAATCAGGGAGTTGGGCGTGGCCTGGGCCTGGGCAATGTCCACGTACACAGTCTGACCGCGCAAGGGGCCGACCTGGTTGATGGGCGAGTCTTTCAGTTCGTCCCCGCGCAGCTGCACTTCCACCGTGTTGCGCGCCACCGATACGCCCACATCGTTCAGGCCGGAGACATCAATCAGGGCGCCGGCGGCAATGTCAATGCGCGCGGTGCCAGACTTGTTGATGAAGGCGCTTACCGGCGGTGTGAGTTTGGTGGCGTCGTCCACCGCCAAAAAGTCCACTTTGCCAGAGGGCGCAATCAGCTGGGCGCCGCCGGCCATGTAAATGTTCTGGCCCACCACGCGCACTTCCGAGCGCTGGTCCAGACCGGTGCCGCCGGTGCCATCCACCGAGGTGGTGGTGTCGCTTGCTTCGGGCAGCACGGTGGTCAGGCTGTTGCTGCCCAGCAGCACCCGTCCGGTGGTGCTGGGGTCGGCATTGCCGGGGCGCAGGGCCGAGTTGGTAAATCCGCTTGCCGTGAGGTACACCGAGCCATTGGCCACCACCGAGGTGGTGGCCTTGGCAATGCCGTTCTGGTTGACCGCATAGCCCACCATGGTGATGTTGCCGCGCGGTGTGGACAGGGTGCCGGAGTTGCTGACCAGGCCCTGCACATCTTCTGCGCTGTTGGCCAGCGCGCTGGGCACGCCGGCATTGGCGGCACCGGCGTTGGCTGGGCTTTCCACTTCGATCATCAGCCCGGTCAAATGCAGATTGGAATTGTCGGCTACGCGCAAATAGGCCTTGCTGCCAGCGGCCAGAATCACCTGGCCATCAGGAGCAGTGACGCTGCCGCGGTTGGCCACCGTGGGCGCCACCAGCAGCACACGGCCCTGGCTGCCGGCGGTAATTTGCGCACCCTCCATGACCTTGACGAATCCGTTGTTGGCTTGCGCTGCGCCGTTGAAATCCAGCGTGCCGTCAAACTGGGCTTCGTTGGTTCCCAGAAAACTGCCGGTGACGAACTTGTCCGCTATGTTCAAGCTGGTAGCCGTGAAGCTGTTCAGGTTCACCTGCGCGCCATTCATGAAGGCGATGCCGTTGTTGTTCACCAGAATCACATTGGCCTGCTGGCCCGCACCCTGGGTGATGGCGCCCGAAATCATGCTGGGGTTGGCATCCCAGATGCGGTTGAGCGAGGTGAAGGCTGCGCCCTGCACCAGCGTGTTGCTGCCCAGCGCATCGACCTGCTGGAACTTCACTGTGTTGCCCGCGCCCACATTGAAACTCTGCCAGTTCAAGATGGATTTGTTGCCGACCTGGCTGATGGTGCCGACATTGCCGTTGGTCTGGTAGCTGGCGTTGCCATAGCTCACAAAGCCAGGGGCCGTGCCGCCTGGGCCGGCCACCGGCAACAGCGGCGGTGCGGCATGAACGGAAGCCGCCAACAGGCTGCTGGCGGCCAGGGCCACACCGACCAGCGTGACGCTGCCGGGCGACTTGCTGCGCCGCCGGGCGGTCTCGGCCTGGGGCACCACCATGCCAAGGGTGGCGTTGAAAACGAGCTGGTAACAATTGCGGTTCATGGTGAATTCCTGGTGGCGTCTGCGGCTATACGGGCGGGCTAAGCGATCACCACTCTTGGGCGAGTCTGAAATGCAGGCGGCTGTCGCCTTGCTGGGTTTTGTTGATGGCGTTCTGGGCGATGGCCCAGTCCAGCGTGGCGCTCAGGCCCCGGGCGCCGCTTACGCGCAAGCCCAGGCCCACGCTGGCCAGCTCGAAGCGGGCATTGGCAAACAGCGGGTCCACCACCGTCACCCAGCCCTGGTCCATAAAGGCCAGCAGGCGCACATCGCTGACATAGGCGGGCGCATCGTTGGCGCCAGGGACTTGCAGCAAATTGGGCGTGACCGCTTCCAGCGTCAGCGCCATGCCGGTTTCGCCCGACGCGGCGGAGTCGTAATAGCCGCGCACCGTGTCCACGCCGCCAATCGAGAACTGCTCGTTGGACACCAGGGCCTGGCCGCTGAGTTGCCAGTTGCCGCGCAGTTGCGCGCTCCAGCCAGCGTCCCACAGCTGCTTGTGCGAGAAGCTGCCCTTCAGATAGGAATAGCTGGCGCGGCCCTTGAAGCGCTTGTCGGCGAACTGCTGCTCGGTGCCCACCATGCCGGGCAGGTGCACATTGAAGCTCAGGCCCAGGCGGCTCTCACGGTCCTTGCCGTTCAGGCTGGCATCCCACCCCGCATACAAGGGCATGTAGGTGATGGGCGTATTGAAACTGCCGCTGCCCAGCTGGGCCACGGTCTGGTTGAAATCCTTGTAGTCCACGCCCAGCGTAGCGGTCTGAAAAAAGTCAGTGCTGCCAGGAAGGTTGGCCATGTAGCGCAGGCCATAGATATCACCGGCACCCAGGGTGTTGATGCCCGCGGCCACGGCCACATCGGAGGCCGAATGCACGCCGTACAGCGCCAGCGTATTGCCATTGCGCTGCGGCCAGTTGTAGTTGAAGGAGAGCACGCGGCTCTCGTTGGGCTGCTCGGGCACGCCCTGCAGCGTGACACCCAGGCTGTGCTGCGCGTCCCACAAATTGTCCCAATGAAGGGAGGCCGAGGCATGCGTGGGCGTGGTGCCTTCGCTGTGGCGGTCGTTGAGTTCTACGCTGCCGTGCAGGGGCAGCTGGTCCTGCACCTTCAGGTCGACTTCCACGGTGCCGGCTTCCTTGCCGGGGCGCAGGATCGGGCTGACGCGGCGGTCGCTGCCGCGGTTGAGGGTGGCCAGCTGGTCCTGCATTTCGTCAAACTGCGGCACATTGCCCTCGGCCAGCGCCGGCACCCGAGCCTTGATTTCGCCCAGGCTGAAATAACGCGACTCCACCACGCGCAAGCGCCCCACCGGGGCCTCGGTCACGGCCAGCGCCACTTCGGCGTGCTGCACCTTTTGCACGGGAATCGCCACCACCACCGTCAGGTAGCCGGCGTCGTGGTAGATCTTCTCCAATGCCGTGCGGGCGGCTTCCACATCGGCCAGTGTTTTTTGCTCACCCAAGAAGGGGTAGACGGCGCGCTCTACGGCGGCCACGGGTAGCAGGGTCACGCCCTCCACCCGGTATTCGAATACATCGAAACGGGCTGCGTCCTGGGCCTGTGCGGCGGTGGTCAGCACGGCCAGCAGGCCGGCGGCAAGCGCGCGTGCGCAGGTTGTCAATCGAGTCACATCTATCCCCAAAACCAATACACCCGGCAAAACCACAAATGGCGATACGCGGTGGCCCGCGTATCGCCCTCACTTTTTGGCCCCCGCCAGGCTTGGCCGGGGGCGGTCCACCTAACCGATCAGTAGTTGCGGTTCAGGGGCGCGCACTGGTTGCCGCCCTGGTAGGACACGTTCAGTGTCTGGGCGCTGGTGTTGGAACCGTTGGGGATTGCGGCAGCAGTCCACTTGGTTTCCTTGACGGCGGCCAGCACGGTGGGGTTCTGGGCAGAAGCCAGGAACTGGTTCACAAATGCCAGCTTGGCGCCGGTGGTGCGTGCAGGGATGTTGAAGCTGGTCCAACCTTCCATAGACCAGTCACCGGTGTTCAGTGCGGCCACAGTCGGGAAGGTGCCGGTGCCCGAAGTCACAGGACCTACGGTGGTGGATAGGCCGTCACCGGTGATCATGCCGGCGCCGTCCAGCGAACGGAACTGCCAGTTGCCGGTGGTCAAGGAAGAGCCGATGCTGTCCAGGGACAGCACGCCGATGGCCTTGTAGCCGCCGGCACCAAAGTCCACGGTCACGGGGTTGCCGCTGCGGTCCTTGGCGGTGTAGGTACCACCGGTAACAGCCTTGTCCAGGCAGGTGCGCACGTTGCCCGAGGAATCGTTCTCGATCACGATGGTAGAGCCAGCGCCATTGGCGGCGGTGAAGGTGCGGGTGCCGGCATCCCAGGCAACGGAGTCATCACGGTTCAAAGGCACTTGCGATGCAGTGGAGCTGCAAGGGTAGTTGCCAGCCCACATGTTGACCACAGCTTGCGAGCCCGAACCAGGGGTGCGGCGGCAGATCACGATGTCACCAGCGGAAGCACCGGCCACGCTGGACCAGTCAACGATCTGGCCGGACATGATGGCGGCAATGGTGGCGCGGTTGAACTGGGCGGTGGATTCCACGTTCTTGGTGACGGGAATGCCAAATGCCTGTGCATACATGGGCTTGGAAGTCAGCAGTCCGCGCTCAGTCGCAGTCAAGGCGCTGTCAGCGACTTCGCCTTCGGTGTTCACGGGGTTGGTGAAGAAGACTGGAGCTACGTCCGACATACCGGCATCAGGCACGCGGGTGGTGGAAGCCGAGCTGTCGCACTTGTAAGGCAGGGCGGTGGTACCGGCACCGGCAGTACCGCAGGTAGCAGCGGTCACGTTCAGGGACTGGATGGCGGCAGCGCGGGCCACCGAGTTCACACCGTACACGGAACCGCCGCTGTTGCGGTAGATCACGATCACGGCAGAGCCAGCAGCCCAGGTGCTGGAAGCGGCCTTCAGGTTACCGGCCACAGCCACATAGCCGGAACCGTTCAGAGCGGTCGTGCCGTCGTTGTTGAAGTACACCACGTTGTTCAGCATATTGGTCACCAGGGCGTCAAAGCCCTTCTGCACAGCCGATGCGCCAGAGATGAAAACGATTTGGCCAGAGGTGTTGGCAGCGTTCACCAAGGTTTCAGCGGCAGAACCGGCAGGCAGAGCGGCTTGGGCGGAGAAGGCGGAGGCAGCGATGGCGGCTGCAATAGCGATTTTGTTGAAGTTCATTGCTTATCTCGATGGAGGGAAGAAGTAGAGGAAGTAACAGGTAAAGGTAAGGGGCCAGAACTGCATCCCGGCTGGCCTTGTGCCAGCGGGGATGCGGGTCTCTTTAGGCAGTCTTGCGGTTGCGGCGGCGAACGATGGAGCCCACCAGGCCCATACCGGCCAGCAGCATGGCCAGGGAGTCGGCTTCAGGAACAGCGGCCACGGTGCCGATGTTGAAGGAACCGTCAGCTGCCATCCAGGCGTGGGCAGGCGTACCGGAAGAAGCCAGCGACACGTAGGTGGACTTGGCCGTGGTGGCGTTGGGTGTGTTGATGCTGATCACGCCCAGGCCAGTAGCGTAGTCGCTGTTGGCCAAAGAGCCATTGCTGTTGAAGTTGTACACATAGCCAATCTGACCAAAGCCCAGCGAAGAAGCGCCGGTGTAGGCAGCGCTGCTAGAAGGAACAATGGATTCGGTCACACCGGCTGCACCGAACGCACCCAGATTCAGGTTGTTGTCGATAAACAGCGAGTTGTTCAGATTTGCACCACGGGCATTGCCGTTGGTCAGCGTCACGCCAGCGTTGCTGCCGTCGGTGGTAGTGATACCGCGCTGGGCACCGAACTGGTCGTTGGCGAAAATGGTCCAGGCCACAGGGCCGCTGGAAGTGGACAACCAGCTCGACAGCACGCTGTCGGTGAAGTGGTAGCCAGCGCCGGAGGTCACAGCAGCGCCCAGGCTGTCAATGGTCAGGCCGGTGTTCAGGGCGAAGGAGGAATTACTGTCCCAGATCGTGAACAGCACATTGCCGTTACCGCTGGCCGTACCGTTGTCGATGATGTTGGCGTTGGCAACGCCAGAAACCAGGGCTGCAACAGCCAGGGCGATCAGTTTGATTTTCATAAAAGTAATTCCAGATAAGTTTCAAAAGTGGTTGGCTTAGGCTTACCGATTTCACTCAATGAAATCTGCTCACCCCCCGATACGTTGAACAGCGGTTTATGCTCAACTGGTATGAACTTTAGGGAGCGGGTGTTACAGGCGTTGCAATCAAGAGGCCCTAATCACTAGTCCTTTCAGACGGTTGGGGCCGCCTAAACGGCGCAGGGCTTGCGATTGAGTGTTCGAGGCTAGCTGGCGAATGTCCACAAGTCATAACGTATTAACAAATTCTTTGAAAATTGTTTGTTCCGTTAATACAATAAGAAAATGCGCTACGCCCATGACCCGCAGAAGCTCGCCGCCAACGTGGCACACCATCCGGTCTGGTTTCACGAGGCTGAGGGCTTCGAGTGGGAGACTGCGGAGATTGCAGTTGACAGTCGCCGGCACTATGGGGAGACGCGCTTTGTGGCCCATGGCTACATTGGTCTGCGCCTGTACGTGTTGGTTTTCACATTGCGTGAAACGTCGGTACGCATCATCAACCTGCGCAAGGCAAACAAGCGAGAGGAAAAGCACTATGCCAAAACTTAAAGTCGGTCACATCAGCCCCACAGCAAAAGAGGATGCGGCGATCTCTGCGGGTATCGCAGCAGATCAAGACAGGTTGGAACTGGACGGCGAATGGTTCGCGTGCGCGATGCCAGCCCGCGCGTTTTTCTCGCCTGAGGCTTACGCACAACTCTGCGCCATGCGCCAACGCGGCCCCAAGGACAAGCCACTCAAGGTGCCCACCACCATCCGCTTTGATGCCGACGTGCTGGCTGCGCTGAAAGCCAGCGGCCGGGGCTGGCAAACCAAGGTGAATGCCCTGCTGCGCCAGGCAGTGGCCGCAGGAAAGGTGTGATGGGCGGATGGTAAAAATCCGCAGTTCTTAGGTGGCGT
>JAYVNF010000083.1:0-6719 GCA_043758575.1 Rhodoferax sp. | reverse complement strand
CACGGCCCTGGCGGCCAGCACCTTCTTTGGCAACGACAGCACTTTTGACAACAGCGATACCAAGCTCACCTCCCTGGTCAACGAGTACAAGCTTTCGTCCACCAGCCAGCTGCGCACACAAGTGCGCCTGGGCGACTATGACCGCAGCTACTGGGCCAAGACGCCTAACCTGACGACCCCGCCGAATGCGGCAGGTGGCGTAGGCGGCAACCAGACGCGCAGCTCCCAATACAAAACCGTAACGCTGCAGTCCGACTACAGCACCCAGTTCAAGGCGTGGGGCATGGACCACGAGGCCATTGCTGGTGTGGAGTACCTGAACGAAGACAGCCATCGCAAGGCGCTGCAAAACTTCGGCAGCACCGCCGCACCCGACTTCCGCCCCTACCAGGAAGCCGTGGCCGGACTGCCTAGTAGCTTCAAGAGCGACTCCTACGCCGTGTACGCACAGGACACGGTGGAATTCATGCCCCAGTGGAAGGCCACAGCCGGTGTGCGCCGCGACCAGATGGATGCCAAGTACAGCAGTACCACCTCGCCGTCCTTGAGCTTTGGTGAAAGCAGCTACCGCGCCGCCATGTCCTTCCACCCGGCCGAGGACACCCATTACTACCTGGCCTGGAGCAGCTCCTTCAGCCCCACCGCCGACCTCTACCAGCTGACCGTGGCACCGCAGCCGGCGGAACGCAGCGAGGTGCTGGAGCTGGGCGCCAAATGGCTGCTGCTGGAGGGCGACCTGTCCCTGCGCGCCGCCCTCTACCAGGCCACCAAGTACTGGGAGCGCAGTGCCGACCTGGAATCCACCGCCGCCATCCTGACCAAGAAGCGCCGCACCAACGGCATTGAGCTCGAAGCCGCCGGGCGTATCACCGAGAAGTGGGAAGTGTTTGCCGGCCTCTCGCTGATGGATGCACGCATCCTGGAAGTGGCCGAAAACGTGAGTGCCACCACTGGCGCCATCACCCTGGCCAACCCCGGCTACGCCGGCCAGGTGGCACGCAATTCCCCGCCTTACACCTTCAACCTGTGGACCAGCTACAAAGTCGACAGCCAATGGACCGTGGCCGGCGGTGTGGAAACCAAGGGCGAACGCAATGCGGCCAACCCCAGCGGCGCAGGAGCCGTGCCCACCTTGAACGGCGAGTACCACCCCAACACGGCACCGGCCTATGTGCGCTGGGATGCCATGGTGGCCTACGAGATCAACCAGTGGAAGGTCCAGCTCAACATCAAGAACCTGTTTGACCAGCTGTACTACGACTCGGTGTATGACAACGGCGGCTTCACCGTGCCCGGCGTGCGCCGCAGCGCCACGGTCACGGCCGAATACCGCTTCTAAGACCCCAGCGACCCACCAGGAGAAGGCCCACCATGCTGCTCACCATAGACGACGTACTGTCGGCAGACGAAATCAGCATGGCACGCCAGCTGCTGGCGGACGCGGACTGGGCCAGCGGCCAGATCACCGCGGGGCCCCAGGCCGCGGTGGTCAAGAACAACCAGCAATTGCCCGAGCAGGCGCCCCAGCTGTCGGCACTGCGCCAGCTGGTGCTGGATGCTTTGAACCGCTCGCCGCTGTTCTTTGCCGCGGCCCTCCCGCTCAAGATATTGCCGCCGTTTTTTAACCGCTACAGCGGCGCCAGCAACAGCTATGGCTTTCACACCGACAACGCCATGCGCAGGGTGCCGGGCCAGGCGAGCAACTACGTGCGCTCGGATGTATCGGCCACCCTGTTTCTGTCAGACCCCGAGAGCTACGAGGGTGGCGTGCTCACCATTGACGACACCTTTGGTCAGCACGGCGTCAAGCTCAAGGCCGGCGGCCTGGTGCTCTATCCGTCATCGTCCATCCACTGCGTCTCGCCAGTAACCAGCGGCGAACGCGTGAGCTGCTTTTTGTTTTTGCAAAGCATGGTGCCCGATGCCGGTCAGCGCCGGCTGCTCTACGACATGGACATGGCGCTGCTGCAGTTGCGTGAGGAGCTGGGGGAAACAGCGGCCGTGGTGCAGCTCACCGGCACGTACCACAACCTGCTGCGGCGCTGGGCGCAGAGTTGAGCATGCAGGACTACCAGACCCAGGCGCACGCCGTGCTGGAGCCCGGCGTCTGGTCCTACCTCAGCGATGGCGATAGCCAGGGCAATGAGGACGCTCTGCGCAACCACCGGCTGGTGCCCCGGCCCCTGCGCGTCCTGCGCGGTGGCCACACCCGGCTGGAGCTGTTGGGCCAAAGCCTGGACCATCCCATGCTGCTGGCACCGGTGGCCTACCAGCGCCTGTTCCATGCGCAGGGCGAGTGCGCCAGCGCCATGGCGGCGGCCGCACAGGGTGGGCAGTTCCTGCTCAGCAGTCTGGCCAGCCAGCCATTTGCATCAGTGGTGCAGGCCTTCGCTGCAGGCAGTGGCGAAGTGGCCGCAGGCAATAGCAATGGCAATGGCAGCACCCCAGGCCCCTGGTTTCAACTGTACTGGCAAGGCAGCCGCGAACGCACGGCGCGCCTTTTGCAGCGTGCATTGTTGGCGGGCTGCAGCGCCGTGGTGTTCACTGTGGATGCACCCATCAAACCCGCCACGCTGGCATTGCCAGACCACGTGCAGGCCGTGAACCTGGAGCCGCAAGACGCGCCCCCGTCTGGCAGCACCCAGGTCTTTGGTGGTTGGATGGCGCAAGCGCCGACCTGGGCCGACCTGGCCTGGCTGCGCCAGCAAACCGCTGTGCCCTTGCTGGTCAAAGGCCTGCTGCACCCGGACGACGCACAGGCCGCACTGGACGCGGGGTGTGAGGGCATCGTGGTCTCCAACCATGGTGGCCGGGTGCTGCAGGGCGCAACGCCGAGCTTGCAGGCGCTGCAGGCCATCGCCCAGCGCGTGGCGGGCCGCGTACCGCTGCTGTTGGACAGCGGGGTGCGCAGCGGGCGTGATGTGCTGGTGGCGCTGGCCCATGGCGCCACGGCGGTGCTGGTTGGGCGCCCCTATGTCTGGGGCCTGGCCGCTCAGGGTGCGATGGGCGTGGCCCATGTGATTCGCCTGCTGCGCGACGAACTGGAAATGACCATGGCACTGACAGGCTGTGCATGCTTGGCCGACATCGGGCCGCACTGCTTGAGCGAGCCGCCGCGCCAGGTTGCTCCAGTGGGTCTCAGACCTTGTGCGCCGCCGTGATCAGGTAGTCAAAAAATACGCAGTACACCGCAATCGGCAGCGGCAAGCCCAGCAGTGTGCCCAGCACATAGTGGCGCAAGCGCAGGCCCGACAGGGCCAGCGCGTAGTTCAGGGCCGGCAGGGTTTGAAACAGGCTGCGCAGCACTAGCACATTGCGCACCGGGTGGGCCTGCAACTGCGCCACCAGGCGTTGCGCAAAAGGGCTTTGCAGCGTGGCCGCCACATTGCCACCGACCAGGCGGATGGTGACAAAGGTGAAGAGGCAGCTCACGTTGGCCGCCACATAGGTGGCCAGGCCGCCGTTGACACGGCCAAACACATAGACCGCTGCGGCCAGAAAAATCCAGCCCGGCACCTGCGCCATATTGCCCAGGCAAAACAGGGTGACGAAGAGCGCCAGACCGCTCCAGGGATTGGCTTGCAGCCGCTCCTGCAGAAACTGCACATTGAGCTGACTGCGCAGCCCAGTGGCCTGCGCAATAGCCAGCAGCAGCAACAGGAAAACCAGCAGGCCAAGCAAGCGGCGGTGGCGAACGAAAAAGGGCTTTACAGACATGACAGGCTCAGTGCCTGCAGCGGCTCGCCGCTTTGGTTGTCCGACACCACCAGGTTGATGTGGCGTGGGTGCTCAGCTTGCCCGGCCAGGGCAAAAAACTTCAGCTGCTGCGCACCCTCGTAGCGCCCCAGCGGCGTGTACTGGCGCACCACGAAATCGTGCTTCAAAAATTCACCCGCGTTTTCCCCGGCCTGCACGCGCGAGCTGTGGCCGTCTTCGGTAACGGTCCAGTAAGCGGTCCAGCTGGCCTTGGGGTCGGCGGGCTCCACGCGGGCCTCAAAGCCATCGGTGTCGCCCACACGCTGCAGGCTGATGCTGGCCTTGGCGGTCAGCTGCGGTTCTGTCACCTTCTGGTAGTCATGCCAGTCGCGGCCGTTGCGCACCAGCTGCGGGGTGTAAATGCTGCGCTGCTGGTTGTGCGCGGCAATGTCCTTTTGCCGCGCCGTGAAGGTGGCCTGGGCAAAGCGGTCCTTCCAGCCTATGTAGTCCCAATAGGCCACATGAAAGGCCTCTGCCACCACCGGTTTGCCCTTCAGGGTGGAGAGCCACTGGTCGGCCGGCGGGCAGGAGCTGCAACCCTCGGAGGTGTAGAGCTCGATCACCGGTGTCTGCAGGGCGCCGGATTTGGCTTCGCAAACGGGCGTGGCGGCCACGGCGGCCAGTGGCAGTATGCAGGATGTGGCGAGCAGCAGGTGCTGGAGAAAAGGTTTCATGGTGGGCGTCCCGGCGTGTGGTGATGAGCTTAGTCGCTGCAGAGTCGCCACCTCTTACACCGCAAACGGCCGTCACCGAATGGCAGCTGCGGGCAGCTGCGGTGGCAGCGGTTGCACCATGGCACTTGTAGAGGGCCGTACCAGCGTACTAGCACCCGCTCCAACGTGGCGCGCGCTTTTCGCCAAAGGCGCGCGGGCCTTCCTTGGCATCTTCCGATGTGAGCATGGTGCTGTAGCTGGCAAAAGTGCCGCCGCGCATGTGGCCGTAGGCCTCGGCTACGCCCTGGCTTTCGGTCCCGCGCAGCAGTTCCTTGACGGCTGCCAGTGCCAGCGGTGCGGCCTGCACCAGTTGTTGCGCCAGTGCCTGCGCGCTGGACAGCAGCGCATCGCCCGGCACCACCTGGTTGACCAGGCCCCAGCGTGCGGCTTCCTGGGCCGACAAGCGCCGCCCGGTCATCAGCAGCTCGGTGGCAATGGCACGCGGCAGGCGCCGGGGCAGGCGCAGCACGCCGCCCGAGTCGGCCACCATGCCCAGTTTCACCTCGGGCAGCGCAAACTCGGCCTGCTCTGCGGCCACGATCAGGTCGGCCGCCAGGGCCAGCTCGAAGCCACCGCCCATGGCCAGACCGTTGACGGCGGCAATCACCGGTTTGGTCAGGCTGAAAAATTCCGTAAGCCCGGCAAAGCCGCCCGGCCCATGGTCTGCATCGATGGCCTCGCCCTCAGTGGCAGCGTTGAGGTCCCAGCCGGCCGAAAAAAAGCGGCCGGTGCCAGTGATGATGGCCACGCGCAGGGCCGGGTCGTCCTGCAACTGGGCAAAGGCGGCATACAGCGCGCGGCTGGTGGCCACATCGATGGCGTTGGCCTTGGGCCGGTCCAAGGTGATGGTCAGCACGCCCTGGTCGATGGTGGTGTGTACGGCGTCAGTGGGCGGGGAAAGGGCAGGGGTCATGAAAAGGGTGCAAGCAGTGGGTTCGTGTAGCGGATTCAGGCAGTGGTGGCGGCAGAAAGATGAATAAGTGCATCCACCGCGACAACGCCGTGAGGCAACACCAGTATGGGGTTGACGTCGAGTTCCAGCAAGTGCGCAGCATGGGCCTGCGCGTAGGCGGCAATGGCGGCAATGGCGTCCACCAGCGCGGGCACATCGCCGGCGGGCTTGCCCCGGTAGCCGTTTAGCAGCGGCCAGATTTTCAGGCCCTGCAGGGCGCTGTAGATGTCGTAGCCGGACACCGGAAGCAAGAGCGTGGCCGTATCTTGCAGCAGTTCCACCCAAATGCCTCCGGCGCCCAGGGTGAGCGCCAGACCAAACGGGGCATCGCGGCTGATGCCCACGATGATTTCGGCCACCACCTCCATGGTCATTTGCTCCACCAAAAAAGTGTCGGCCAGATGCGCCATGGCGGCCACGGCCATCTGCACTTCACCGGCGTTCTTCAAGTTGAGCTTGACGCCACCGGCCTCGGTTTTGTGGGCCAGCGTGTCTGACACGGCCTTGACCACCACCGGAAAGCCCAGGCGCTGGGCCGCCTCGGCCGCCGCATGGGCGGGCACACAGACGCCCTGCGGGATGGGCAGGCCATAGGCGTGCAGGGCCAGTTTGCTGGCCACCTCGTTGAGCATGTGGCTGGCGCCCCTACCTTGGTCGCGTCCGGTGCTGTCCTTGCCTGTGCTGCTGTCGGCGTTGCCACTGACCAAGCGGTCCTGGTGCGGTGCGGCCGCCACGGGTAACAGCTGCTGCCAGCGCGCCTGCGCCGCGCCTATGTGTGCCGCGTGCGAGATGGCCCGCATGCAATCCGCCGTGCCCTGCATGGGTGCAATGCCCTGGGCCAGCAGCGCTTGGCCCACTGCATCCGGTATGCCTTCAGGCAAGGAGCTCAGCACCACCGCCGGTGCGCTGGTTTGCCGTTGCGCGGCGGCAAAGGCGTCCAGCGTGGTCTGCCAGCTTGTCACCTCGCACCGGTCGGCACGTGGAAAGTCCAGTACCAGCAGATGGGCGTCAAAGCCGCAGTCCATCATCGCGGCGAAGCATTCGGTTTGCGTGCTCAGATCGCCCCAGATATAGGTGTGGTAGTCCAGCGGATTGGCCACCGTCACCTTCTCGCCCAGCACCTGCAGCAGGCGTGCGCTGGCAGCGGGGGGCAGCTCAGGCATGGCCAGGCCGTGGGACTGCGCCAGGTCGGCCACCAGCGAGGCCTCGCCGCCCGAGCAACTGGCCGACACCAGGGTGTTGCCCTTAAGGCTGCCATGCACGTGCAGAAATTTCAGCGTCTCCAGCAGGCTGGAGAC
>JAYVNF010000082.1:0-6740 GCA_043758575.1 Rhodoferax sp. | reverse complement strand
TCGTCGCCAATGCGCACGGCGCCCAGCTGCTCAATTTTTTCCCAGCGCTCGCCATCCGGAGCAAAGCCAAAGCCGTCGGCACCCAGCACCACACCGCTGTGCAGAATGCAGCGCGCACCGACCACGCAGTCTTCGCCCACGGTGACGCGGGATTTCAGCACTGTGCCCGGGCCTATGCGGGCACCACGCTCCACCACGCACAAGGGGCCAACAAAGGCCGTGGCGTCAACCCGTGCTGAGGGGTCGACCACTGCACTGGGGTGGATGCCGGGCAGGCGGGAACGGTATTGCTGCTGGCGCCAGAGTTGGGTGAGGCGCGCAAAGTACAGATAGGGGTTGTCGGCCACGATCAGTGCCACCCCCTGGGGTGCGATGGCCTGCAGCGCGGGCGACACAATGACGCAGCCAGCGCTGGTGGAGCGCAGCTGCGACTGGTAGCGGGGATTGCTCAGGAAACTGAGCTGATGGGCCTGGGCCGACTCCAGCGGGGCCAGGCCCTGGATCTCCCGCGTGGGATCTCCGACCAACGTGCCACCCAAAGCATCAACAACAAAAGCCAGCGTCAAATGCATGGCTTAACACGCGTTGCAACGGAGCTTACTTGGCACCGGCATTCAGGATCTTGATGACCTTGTCGGTGATGTCAATTTTGGGATTGAAGAAGACCGCCTCCTGCACCACCAGGTCGTACTTTTCCGTCTCCGCCAGTTGCTTGATGGCCTTGGTGGCCTTCTCGTAGACCTGTTGCAACTCTTCATTGCGGCGCCCATTCAGGTCCTCATCGAACTCACGCTTTTTGCGCTGGAAGTCGCGGTTCTGTTCCACGAATTCTTTTTGCTTGGCGGCGCGCTGGCTCTCGGTCATGGTGGGCGCATCGCGTTCGAATTTTTCGCTGAAGGACTTCAGTGTGGCCTGCAAGTCCGTCAACTCCTTTTGGCGTTTGGAGAACTCGGTTTCCAACTTGGCGGTAGCTGCCTTGGCCGGCCCGGACTCACTGGTGATGCGCTGGGAGTTGATGAAAGCAATGCGGGTCTCTTGTGCGTAGGCACCCGAAACCAGGGCCATGCATAGCAGGCCAGATGCCCAAATTGTCTTAAGTTTCGTCATTAGAAAGAAGTCCCAATCTGAAATGCCAGGGTTTGTAGTTTATCGCCATCGAACTGGCGTACCGGTTTTGCAAAGGCCAGGCGCAAAGGGCCTACCGGAGAAATCCAGCTCACGCCTACGCCCACCGAGGCCCGCATATCGTTCACCACGATAGGGTCATTGGGGCCGTAGATTCCGCCCACGTCCATGAAGCCAAACCAACGCAGCGTGCGGTCACTGCCGCCGCCTGGGAAAGGCGACAGAACTTCTGCGTTAAAGGTCAATTTTTTGGGGCCGCCCGGCGCAATGCCGGTGGTCGAACCGCCAGCTGCCAGGACAGCAACTCTTTGGCTTGCCGTGGTCAGGCTGCCCTGCTCGAAACCGCGCACCGACCCCAGACCACCCGAAGAGTAGTTTTTCAGGACCGGATAGCTCAGCCCATCGGTCCCAGTGCCCAGGTCAATTTGCCCGTTCAAAGCCAACGTGGTTTTTTTGGACAGTGGATAGAACTGCTGCACCTGGGCCGTACCGCGCGCATAGCGCAGGTCACCGGCCACACTCCACTCGCCGTTCAATTTCAACACCCTGCCAGTACTGGGGACCAAGCCACTGTCACGCGTGTCGCGCGCCCAGCCCGCAGTCAGGGGCAGCGAATAGGTCACCAAACCAAATTCATTGGCAAAGTCCTGGTAAACCGTAGGCAGCAAGGTTCCGGGAATGATTTCGGTGCGGTCAAATCCTGCACCCAGAAACACCGTATCGTTTTCCGTAAACGGCACGCCAAACACGATGCTCGCGCCAGTGGTTTGTACCGAGTAGCTGTCTATGTCGGTATAGGGCTTGCTGGTACGCTGGGCCAGATTGATGGTGCGTGATACCCCGTCTTCCGTGAAGTACGGATTGGTGGTGTTAAAGGCCAGTGTGCGGTTGTACTTGCTGGTATTGACTTCAATGCCCAGCGAGCTGCCGGAACCAAAGGCATTGTCCTGGCGAAAGCCAAACGTCAGCCCCAGTCCGTCGGCACTGGAGATACCCGCACCCACGCTGATACTGCCGGTGGGCTTCTCCACGATGTTGACCGTCAAATCCACCTGGTCCTGGGTGCCTGGCACTTCCTGGGTGTCCAGTGTGACTTCCTTGAAATAGCCCAGACGGTCCACGCGGTTGCGCGATTGGCGAATTTTTTCACCGTCGTACCAGGACGCCTCGAGTTGCCGGAATTCGCGGCGTATCACTTCATCACGGGTTCTGTCATTGCCGGCCACATTGATGCGACGCACATAGGCGCGCCGGGAAGGATCACCCACCAGGGTGATTTCCACCTGGTTGGTGGCCCGGTCTATGTCTGTTTTGGCTTCAACGCGGCCAAAGGCATAGCCAAAGTTGCCGTAGTAATCGGTAAAGGCCTTGGTGGTCTGTGCCACCTGATCGGAGTTGTAGGCTTCACCAGCCTTGATGGCAATCAGCGACTGGAACTCGGCATCCTTGCCCAGGTAGTTGCCGGCCAACTTGATTTTGGACACTACGAAGCGCTCACCCTCGGTCACATTGATGGTGATTCCCATGCTCTGCTTGTCCGGCGATATGGCCACCTGGGTGGAGTCCACCTTGAACTCCAGGTAGCCCTGCGTCAGATAGAACGAGCGCAAGGACTCGATATCGGCGTTCAGCTTGGTGCGCGAATAGCGGTTGGACTTGGTGTACCAGCTCAGCCAGCCACCGGTGTCCTGGTCAAACTGGTCCAGGAGTTTGGACTCAGTGAACGCTTTTGCGCCCACGATCCTGATTTCCTTGATCTTGGCCGTATCTCCTTCCGATACCGCAAAACTCAGATTCACCCGATTGCGTTCAATCGGCGTGACGGTGGTGACGACCTCGGTGCCATACATGCTTCTGCTGATGTACTGACGCTTAATCTCCTGCTCGGCGCGGTCCACCAGGGCTTTGTCATAGGGCCGACCATCGGCCAGACCGATGTCGCGTAAAGCCTTCTTGAGCACATCCTTGTCAAATTCCTTGGCGCCGGAAAACTCCACGTCGGCAATGGTTGGACGCTCTTCCACCACCACCACCAGCACACCCTCCGTGGCTTCAATGCGCACATCCTTGAACAGACCCAGCGCAAACAGGGCACGAATGGAGGCTGCAGCCTTTTCATCACTATAGGTA
This sequence comes from Rhodoferax sp., assembly GCA_043758575.1. GTDB lineage: Bacteria > Pseudomonadota > Gammaproteobacteria > Burkholderiales > Burkholderiaceae_C > Allorhodoferax. The sequence continues at coordinate 3,485 of JAYVNF010000082.1, read as the reverse complement.
TCACCCACGCGCACCGGAATGGATGCGAATACGGTTCCTGCCTCCACACGCTGCAGGCCTTCTACACGGATGTCGCGCACTGCAAAAGGCTCCAGGGCCAGCGCTGCCTGCGACACCAGCCCCGCCACAACCGCTGCCACGGTGCGCAGCACAAAACTTGAATTCAAACGCATGTTGTAAAAAATAATCTGGTTTGGAAAAAATACGGGTCATACAAGGAGGCGAGAGAGGTCATTGAACATGGCAATCGACATCATCAGCAGCAATATGGCCAAGCCAATCCGTTGCAATCCGGACAACCATACCTCGGAGACGGCATGCCCCGTTACTCCCTCCCAAACATAATACATCAGGTGCCCACCATCAAGCACGGGCAGCGGCAGCAGGTTAAGCACCCCCAGACTGATGCTGATCAGGGCCAAAAACACCATGAATTGCTCCAGCCCCATGGCGGCCGAGCGCCCCGCGTAATCCGCAATCGTGATCGGGCCGCTCAGGTTGCGAACCGAGGACGCGCCGGTGACGATCTGCCCCATCATGCGCAACGTGAGCAGCGACACCTCCCAGGTCTTGCTCCCGGCTTTTTGCATGCCGCCCAAAAAACCGTATCGCACCTGTTGCATGGCCGGCATGCCGCCAATCATGGCACCCACACGGCCTATGGATTGCCCCGCATCTACCACCTGACGCGGCACAACACTGACATGCATCTGCCTGCCCTGGCGTTCCAGCAACCAGTCCTGCGGCGGTGGCAGGCCCTGGGCACCGGAGGCGCGAATCAGCTCACGCAGCTGCGCCCCATCGGCAATGCGCTGCCCATGGACCTGCAGCACCAGATCGCCCGCTTGCAGGCCGGACACCTCGGCAGCCCCGCCTGGCGTCAACTCACCCACACGGGCAGGAGCGTAAGGCGTGGCAAAGCCAATGTTGCGAAACAGGGAGGCATCGGCATGGCTGACATCCAGCCCCTCGAAATGCAGCAATGCCGAATGCTGGGGACCAGCATCCATCTCCTGGTACTGCAGCCGCAGGTTTTTGGAGCCCAATGCGGCGCGGGTCAACCACCAGCGGAAGTCCTCAAAAGACGCCACATCCTCCAGCGCTTCACCCTCAAAGCCGACCTGCAGGATCCGCTCGCCGCCCCTGAAGCCGGCTTTTTCTGCGATCGAGCCCGTAGCCGGCCTGGACACCAGGGCCACCGGCTCGGTGACGCCCATCCAGTTCACGCAGGCGTACAGCAGCACGGCCAGGCACAAATTGGCCAGCGGGCCGGCTGCCACCACCGCGGCCCGGCTGCGCAAAGGTTTGCGATTGAAGGCATAGGGCAGCTCGGCAGCGGGCACCGGGTCTTCACGCTCGTCCAGCATCTTGACGAAACCACCCAGGGGCAGGAGGCCAATCTGGTACTGCGTGCCGGAACGCCTGGATGTCCAACCCATGAGGCGAGGACCAAACCCGATGGAAAACTTCAGCACTTTGACGCCACAGGCGCGTGCCATGGCGAAATGCCCCCATTCGTGCACCGCGACCAGCAAGGCTATCGCGACCAAAAACGCAGCAAGGGTCAGCAGCATGGGAAGGCCGAAAGGCGGCTCAGGAACCGACGCGGCGAACCACGGCTTGGGCCACCGAGCGTGATTCCAGGTCCAGCGCAATCAGGGCGGCAAGGGAGTCGGGCCGCTCGAAACGCACCTGGTCCAAGGTCTCCAGGTTGACCTGGTGGATCTGGTCGAAGCGGATTTTCTCGTTCAGAAAGGCATCTACCGCCACTTCATTGGCAGCATTCAACACAGCCGGTGCGCTGTCCGGGCCCTCCAGCACACGCCAGGCCAGCTCCAGGCCGGGATAGCGGCGCATATGGTCGTTGGCAGAAAAAGGCTCGAAAGTCAGTGCCGCCAGGCGCGTGAAGTCCAGCGCGGCAGCACCACTCTGGATGCGCTGGGGCCAGGACAGGCCATAGGCAATCGGGCCGCGCATATCGGGCGTGCCCAGCTGCGCCACCACCGAGTTGTCCACGAACTGGACCATGGAATGGATCACGCTTTGCGGGTGGATTACCACCTCGATCTGGCGCGGCTGCACGCCAAACAGAAAGCGCGCCTCGATGACCTCCAGCGCCTTGTTCATCATGGTGGCTGAATCCACCGAGATCTTGCGTCCCATCACCCAGTTGGGGTGGGCGCAGGCTTCTTGTGGCGTCACGCTGGACAGTGTCTCTGGTGAGCGCTGCCGGAACGGGCCACCGGAGGCCGTCAAAATGATTTTGTCCACCAAGGACTTCCAGGTGCTCGGGTCGTCAGGCAGGGACTGGAAAATGGCCGAATGCTCGCTGTCAATTGGCAGCAGCGTAGCGCCACCGGATTTGACTGCTTCCATGAACAAATGCCCACCGACCACCAGGGCCTCCTTGTTGGCCAGCAGCAGGCGCTTGCCGCTGCGTGCCGCCGCCATGCAGGGCGCAAGGCCGGCAGCACCCACAATGGAGGCCATCACCGCATCCACCTGCGGATGTGCGGCGATGTCGGCAATAGCCTGCGCGCCCCATTGCACTTCTACCGACAGCCCTTGCGCGGTGCAGCGCTGTTTCAGGTCCCGGCCACTGGCCGCATCGGCCATGATGGCAAAGGCCGGCTGGTACTGGCAGCACTGGGCAAACAGGGCCTCCACACTGGTCGAGGCCGTCAGCGCAAACACCTGGTACTGCTGCGGGTGCAGCGCCAGCACCTCCAGGGTATTGACACCAATGGAACCGGTCGAACCGAGAATCGCCACCCGCTGTTTCATGCCGCGACTCCGCTGACCAACATCATGGCCAAAGGCAGGGTCGGCAGCAGCGCATCCACCCGGTCCAGCACGCCTCCATGGCCGGGCAACAGATTGCTGCTGTCCTTGACACCGGCCGCGCGCTTGAACAGCGACTCCACCAAATCACCCACTACACTCATGGCGGTTAAAAACAACAGGCCCGACAGCAGCACCGGTAGGCCCATGGTCCACAGCCGGCTGTAGACACTGCTGGAATCCACTGCAGCGTGGCCATCGGCATACATCCAGGCCAAGGCCACCAGCCAGACCGCGACGGCCCCGCCCACCACGCCTTCCCAGGTCTTGCCAGGGCTGACGCTGGGTGCCAGCTTGTTGGAAAAGAATTTGCCACCCAGGGCGCGACCGGAAAAATAGGCGCCTATATCGGCAGCCCACACCAGCACAAGGACCGAGAGCAGGAAGTTGATGCCCGAAAGGCGCGCCTGCATCACGGCCAGCCATGCCGCCCACAGCAACACGGTGCCACCCACCAGGCGCAGCAAGGCGGGCAACGCCAGCCAGGCGGCTGCACCGGCACGCAACACCCAGGCGCTGGCCAATACCCAGAACGCACCCACCAAGAGCCAAACGGTGCCCACCTGCTCGGTGGGCAAACCGGCATACCAGCTGGCCGCACACAGCACGGCGCAAGCCCCACTCGTGACCAGCGCCGCAGCCGG
>JAYVNF010000081.1:0-19588 GCA_043758575.1 Rhodoferax sp. | reverse complement strand
CGGATGCTGGGGCCAGCCGTGCGCGGCCAGGTAGGCCGGGGCGGCGCACATTTGCGCTGGCATGGCGCCCAGGCGGCGCGCCACCAGGCTGGAGTCGGGCAGGTTGCCCACGCGCAGGGCGATGTCGATGCGCTCGCCAATCAGGTCAATTACCGCGTCATCCACCAGCAGGCTCAGGGCCAGCTTGGGGTGTTGCCGCAGCGGCACCAGGGCCTGTGCCAGCAGGCCGCCCAAACCGATGGGCGCGGCAATGCGCAGCTCGCCCTCGGGCTCGTCGCGGTGCCGCGCCAGCGCCTGCTCGGCACTGCGGGCGGCGGCCACCATGGCGGCGCAACCCTCAAAGTAACGCGCACCGGCTTCGGTCAGTGTGAGTCGGCGCGTGGAGCGGTGCAGCAGTGCCAGGCCCAGCGCAGTCTCCAGCAGGCGCAGATGCTGGCTCACGGCCGAGGGTGTCAGCCCCAGGCGGCGCGCCGCAGCACTCAGGGAGCCGGCGTTGACGACTTCGGCAAACACCGCCATGCGCTTGAGTTGGTCCATGGATTTGTCTTGCATTGATTAGTTTTACTTCACAGTCATAGCGATTTTTAGAGTCTAGCGGGAACTTTATGAAGCAAACACACTAGAGCCTTCTTTCACACAGGAGTTGTTCCCATGAAAATCGCACTGATAGGCGCCACCGGCTTTGTCGGCACCCAGGTTCTGGCCGAGCTGCTGCAACGCGGCCACCAAGTCACCGTACTGGCCCGCACCCCGGCCAAGCTGGTGCCCCAGGCTGGTCTGACCGTGGTCCAGGCCGATGCCCTGGATGCTGCCCAGGTGGCGCAGGCGGTGGTGGGCGTTGACGCGGTGGTCAGCGCCTACAACCCGGGCTGGACCGAGCCCCAGATCCATGACCTGTTTTTGCAGGCCACCCGCGCCATCTTTGCCGGCGTGAAGCAGGCCGGCATCAAGCGCCTGTTGCTGGTGGGCGGGGCCGGCAGCCTGTTCGTGGCCCCGGGCCTGCAGCTGGTGGACACGCCGCCGTTTCCGGCCGAATACAAGCAGGGCGCACTGGCCGCGCGGGAAGCCCTGAACCTGATCCAACACGAAACCAGCCTGGACTGGACTTTTCTGTCGCCCCCGATTGCCCTGGCGCCCGGCGTGCGCACCGGGCACTACCGGGTCGGTGCCGACACGCTCTTGCCCGGCGTGGGCGAGGCCCCCGCCGGCATCTCGGTGCAGGACCTGGCCGTGGCCATCGTGGATGAGATGGAGACACCGCAGCACCTGCAAAAGCGCTTTACCGTGGCGAACTGACAGCCTGGCTGACGCGGCTAGCGGCGCAGGCCTTGCGATTTGTAGCCCTGGCGCCACCAGTGCAAAACCAGAATCAAGTCCTGGCTTGTTTTGGAGTGCTCGCACATGGCTACCACGCAAAAGCAAAAGCTGCGCCGCACAGGCGCACGCCGCACCACCCCGGTGGCCACCTTGCCGGGCCAGGTGGTGCTGGTGCTGCAAGGCGGTGGCGCTCTAGGCGCGTACCAAGCGGGGGTGTACCAGGCCCTGCGCGAAGCTGGCATTGAGCCGGACTGGGTGATAGGCACCTCCATAGGCGCCATCAACGCCGCGCTGATTGCCGGCAACCCGCCGCTGCAGCGCCTGCACCGGCTGCAGGAGTTCTGGCACCGCATTGCGCAGACCGCTGCCGTGGGCGTGTCGGCCTGGGGCGGCCCGGCCGTAGGAGCGGCACTGGGTACCTCCATGGCGAACCTGGCCACCCTTGCTTCCGGCATTCCTGCCTTCTTCGCCCCCAACCCGCTGGTCTGGCTGGGGCCGCAGGCTTGCGTCGGCACCAGGCAGGCCGCTTTTTACAAGACCGATGCCTTGCGCCACACGCTGGAGGCACTGGTGGATGTGGACGCTCTCAACGCCGGCCCGGTGCGCATGGTGCTGGGCGCGGTCAAGGTGCAGACCGGTGAGATGCGCTATTTCGACAGCCGCCAGGAGCCGCTGAGCCTGGACCACATCCTGGCCTCTGCGGCCTTGCCGCCGGCCTTTCCGGCGGTGCGTGTGCACGGTGATTTTTACTGGGATGGCGGCCTCTATTCCAACACCCCCGTAGAAGCAGTGCTGGAGGACAAGCCGCGCCGCGATTCGCTGATCTTTGCGGTGGATTTATGGAGCGCGCAAGGGCCGCTGCCCGAGTCCCTGTGGCAGGTCCAGGGCCGGGAAAAAGACATCCGCTATGCCAGCCGCTCGGACAGCCATATTGCCCGCCAGCAGCAGCTGCACCACCTGCGCCACGTGATCCAGGAGTTGGCCAAAGCCCTGCCGGAGCAGACACGCGCCACGCCTGCGGTCAAGCGGCTGGCGGCCTGGGGCTGCTCCACCACCATGCACATCGTGCGCATGCTGGCGCCCGACGCCGCCAGCGCCGACCCGCTGGTGGACATGGACTTCCGGCCGGAACATATACGCGCGCGTTGGCAGTCCGGCTATGCCGATGCCCAGGCGGTGATTGACCGCGCGCCCTGGAGCCAGCCGTCGGACCCCTTGCAGGGCATCGTTATTTATGACGCCCCCAGCGCCGCCCTATAAGCCCAGCGCGCCGGCGTGTCCCATGGCCTGTTTCAGGGCTTCAAAGCAGCGCGGGTCCAGCGCCGTGCCCACGGTTTTTTCCATCATCACCAGGGTCTGGTCCACCGGCACGGCGCCGCGGTAGGGCCGCTCGGCGGTGATGGCATCGAAGATGTCGGCGGTGGTGATGATGCGGGTTTCCATGGCAATGTCAGCCGCCATCAGGCCGCGCGGATAGCCGCCGCCGTCCAGGCGCTCGTGGTGGGCGCCGGCAATGCGGGCCAGCTCGCTGAAGGCGCTGATGCGCGACAGAATCGATTCGGTCAGCGCGGCATGGCCGCGCACCTCGGCCCACTCGGCCTCGTCGAGCTTGCCGGCCTTGTCCAGCACGCTGTTGCTCACGCCCAGCTTGCCCACGTCGTGCAACAGGGCACCGCGCTTGAGCCAGCGCCGCCGCTCTGCGTCCACGCCCATGGACTCGGCAATCAGGTCGGTGTAGAGCGCCACGCGCGTGCTGTGGCCGCTGGTGTAGGGGCTCTTGGAGTCCACCACCTGGCCAAAGGCGGTGGCGATGTCATCCAGATAGTCATCGTCCAGGGCCACCTCGTATTCGCTGGGCTCCAGTGCGGTCACGGCCTGGTCAATCGCGTCGGAACGCAGGGTGGCCCAGAACGCGTCCTGCGTGCCCAGGCGTTGCAGTGCAGCTACCAGAGCGGGGTCAAACCACTGGCCGCTGCGGTTGGCCGCTTCGGCCAGCGCGGCCTCCTTGCTGCCGGCGGTGTGGAACACATCCACCACCTGCGACAACAGGGCAATGCGGGCGTAGACCGGAATCTCCGGGCCGGCCACGCCACTGGGCTTGCCCTGGCCGTTCCAGTGCTCGTCGAGGTTGTAAATGCCTTGCGCGATGCCTTCGGAAAAACGCAGCAGGCGGGCAATTTCGGCGCCGCGCTGGCAGCGCGTCTGGATCAGCTGGCGCGAAATTTCGGTGCCGTTCTTGAGAATGTTGAGCACGCCCTTGAAGCGCTCGGCCAGGCCGGCCTTCAGGCCGGTGTGCTGCAGCACAAAGCGCACCACCTGCGAGAGGTTGTCGCCGACCTGTTTGAAGTCGTGCTTGAAGTGCAGGTCATCCGTCATGTAGAGCTCGCAGATGCGCGCGGCATTGCTGCTGCAGCCCAGGTCCTTGAGCAGCAAGGTGTAGTAGAGCTCCCAGAGTTCATTCGCCGGCAGGCCGATCTCGCGCCCCAGGTGCATGCCGATCCAGCAGCAGCGCACGCAGTGCCCTACCGGCTGGCCCTCGGTCACGTCCAGCGCGTGGCTGAGAGCGCTGATCAGTTCCGCGAGTTTGAGGCCGCGCGCCTCGGTGGAGAACTGGACCATGGATTTGGGCATGCGTGTTACCTGGGGTGGGGGCTGGCGTGTTACCAGCGGATGGCGTTGCGCCCGGAGACCTTGGCCTTGTACATGGAGGCGTCGGCTGCCTTTAAAACGTCGTCCGGATCGTCGTCGTGCGCGCTGAACAAGGCCATGCCAATGCTCACCGTGCAATGGTGCTCCACCTGCGTGATGGCCTCTGGCCCTAGCGCCAAACGGTAGGGCGCCGACAGGGCCGCCTGCACTTTTTCTGCAACGTGCTGGGCCTGCGCCCGCGAAGCCTGCTGCTCCAGGGACAGCTCGCTGAGCACCAGCACAAACTCATCGCCGCCGAAGCGCGCCACGGTATCGGTCTCACGCACGCACTGCAGCAGCCGCGCGGCCACCTCCTGCAGAAGCAGATCGCCCACGGCGTGGCCGTGCGTATCGTTGAGCGGCTTGAAGTTGTCCAGGTCCAAAAACATCAGCGCACCCAAGTGGCCATTGCGTTTGCTGGCGGCGATGTTGTGTTGCAGCCGCTCGTTCAGCAGCAAGCGGTTGGGCAGGCCGGTGAGCATGTCGTAGAAGGCCAGCTGGTGCACCTGCTCCTGCGCCTTTTTGCGCTCCAGCATTTCCCGGTTCAGCTGCGCCAGCGCCTGGGCCGTGGTTTCAACAGCGCGGTGCAGCTGCAGCGAGGAGGCCACCGCGCGCGCCAGCGCCAGCGCCATCAGCAAACCAAAGGCCAGCACAAACTCGGCGGCGTGGCCGGTGCCGGCGCTGTCCACCGTCAGGGCCTGCCACAGCGTGACGGTGATGGTCGACGCCACCACGCCAATGGCCCAGGGCTGCCAGTTCCGGTCCACTGCCTCGGCCTGGCCGCCCAGTGCAATCAGGCCACTGCCCAGCACCACAAAACCCAGCGCCGTGTGCAGCGCCATGCGCGTCAGGTTGCCCCAGCCATAGGCCGTGGGCACGCCCATCAGATAGCCCATCAGGGCCGCTGCACTCAGGCCTATGGTGAGTGCGGCCAACAGGCACAGCCCGTGCCAGCGCAGCGGCAGGCGCTGCACCCCAGCGCCCCACAGCAAGGCACTGCCACTCAAGCTAAAACACAGCGCGGTGTTGGGCGCCATGCGCCCGGGCTTGGAGGTGGCCACCGTGATGTAGTGCTGCATGAACAACTCGTCCAGCCCCAGGTTGAGCGGGAACACATGGGTCAGCAGCGTCAGCAGGCCTATCAGTGCCACCGCCAGTCCAGCCGCCATGGCCAGGCGCCAGTGCTGGCGCTGCCCCGCTAGCAGGCCCAGACCTGCCAACAGAAAACCCAAAGCGGTGTTGTACTGCATGGGCACCAGGCTGGGCCGGATTTGTATGACCGAAGGTGCATGCCAATGCCAGCCCAGCATCACCACCAGGCCCAGCAGTGCCGTGGCCATGCCGGCCAGCAGTGCGACGGTGCGGGCAGCAAAGAATTTCGGTGGCATGGACTCATTCATATTCGATTGCGGCAAGGGTACCAAATTGAATGCCACCGCGCCGACATATCGGGCTTCCAGTGCAGCACTGGGCGGCGTGCTGGGGGCCGTATTTCCCCAATGTGGTGCGAAAGTTGCTTGTTCACTGCACTATCTCAACGCGGGTTGGACCGCGCTTGGGAATCCAAAGGAATATGCAATGCTGAAGACGGTGGCGGGGTGGCTCGGCAAGTTGAGCGTGGGGCAAAAGCTCACGCTGATTTACTTGCTGGATTTGACGGCGGTGATTTACGTCTCCAGCATCCTGATCCAGGAAAAATACCTGGCGATTGACTTTGCCCGCAAAGAAATCGTGGGCGCCAACTACACCGACAGCGTGCGCGCCACTTTGGGCGGCGTGTTTCTGGATGCCACGCAGGCGCCGGCACTGGCCGCCTTGCAACAGCAGCGCCAGCTCAGTGATGCCAGCTTTCGCAGTGGCGATGTGGCACAGCGTTTTGTCAGCGCGCTGGCCAGCAACGGCACCGAGCAGGACAAGGCCCGCACCCTGGGCCTGGGGCGTGACCTGCTGACCACGGTGGGCAACCAGTCCAACCTGATTCTGGACCCGGACCTGGACAGCTACTACGTGATGTCGCTGTCGGTGCTGCGCTTTCCCGAGCTGCTGCAGGTGCTGCACGAAACCCGGCAGTTCATGCAAAGCCGCAACAACCCGACCCCTGCGCAGGCCAATAGCCAGATCCACAACCAAAGCGACAGCCAGGCCCAGGCCGCGCAGCAGCTCACCCTGGTCGGGCGGCTGGACGTGGTGCTGCAGGGCCTGGAGTCGGACTATGCGCAGGTCTGGCTGGCCGGCACGCCGGAGTTGCGGGCGGCGCTGCAGGACACGCGCCAGGCTTTGCTGGAGCAGGGCCGATTGTTCCAGGCCAGCGTCAAGGACTCGGTGGACAGCGAACCGCGCCCGCGCCAGGCCGCCCAGCTGCAGGCCAGCTACCTGCGCGCGGTGCAGGCGCTGGACAGCGCCTGGAAGGTCTGCATCCAGGAACTCAAAGGCCTGCTGCAGCGCCGTGTGGAGGGCCTGTTCTCGCGCATGTGGATCCATCTGGGCACGGCGCTGCTGCTCTTGTGCAGCATCCTGAGCCTGGTCTACCTGGTGGCCAGCCAGATTGCCCGGCCCTTGCAAAGCCTGGCCCGGGTGGCCGATCTGGTGCGCCGCTCCACCAACTACACGCACCGCGCCAGCTGGCACAGCCGCGACGAAATCGGCCAACTCTTCACCGCCTTCAACGGCATGCTGGCCCAGCTGGACCGCGACCGCCTGACACAGCAGGAACTGATTGCCAGTGCGCGCGCCAGCCAGGCGCAAATGGAGCTGCTGGAGGCACTGCCGATCCCGATACTGGTGACCTCCATTCCCGAGCACGATGTGCTGCATGCCAACAACCCGGCCCTGCCCTGGCTGCAGGGCAGCCACAAAGACCCCTGGCGCATGGGCCTGGATGCTGGCCAGCGCGGGCGGTTTTTCCAGCGCCTGGCCGACTCGGGTGTGGTCGACGAATTCGAGGTGCGCTGGCAGGGTGCGGCCAGCCCCACCTGGGCCGTGCTGTCGGCGCGGCGCCTGAAGTTCCAGGGCCAGGACGCGGTGCTGACCGCCTTCACCCCGATCAACAAACTCAAGCAGATGGAGCAACGCCTGGAGCTCTGGGCCAAGGTGTTCGAGGCCTCCAGCGAGAGCATCATCATCATGGACGAGGCGCGCAAAATCATCAGCGTGAACCTGGCCTTCTGCCGCTCCACCGCCTACGATTTCCACGAAGTGGTGGGCGAAGACCTGGCGCTGCTGCTGGGCAGCGCGGTGGAGGGCATTTGGGCGGAGCTGCAGGAAAAGGAATCCTGGCAGGGCGAGGTGCACATGCGCCGCCTGAATGGCGGCGTCTACCCGGCCTGGCTGATGATCTCGGCGGTGCACAAAAACGCCACCGTGGGCGAGATCGTCAACTACATCGGCATCTCCATCGACATCACCGACCGCCTGGCCAAGGAGGAGCGCATCCGCTTCCTGGCCCAGCACGATGTGCTGACCGAGCTGCCCAACCGCGCCCTGTGCCAGCAGCGCCTGGGCGAGGCGATTGCCCAGGCCAGCATCAGCGGCGAAAAGCTGGCCGTGCTGTTCATCGACCTGGACCGCTTCAAGCTCATCAACGACACCCTGGGCCACCACATCGGCGACGGCCTACTGCGCACCGTGGCGCGCCGCCTGGTGCTGGCGGTGCGCGCCGAGGACACGGTGTGCCGCTTGGGCGGCGATGAGTTCGTGGTCATCATGCGCCACGTGGCCGGGCGCGAGGAACTCGAACTCACGGTGAACCAGCGCCTGATACCGGCCCTGCGCCAGAGCGTGGTGGTGGAGGGCAACACCCTCAATGTGTCCTGCAGCGTCGGCGTGGCCCTGTTCCCCGACGACGCCAGCGAGCAAAGCGAACTGCTGCGCCTGGCCGATGCCGCCATGTACGAGGCCAAGTCCGCCGGGCGCGACACCTCGCGCTTTTTCTCGCTGGAAACCAATAACCGCGTCATGGCCCGCCAGGCCATGGAGGCGCAGCTACGCCAGGCGCTGGACAACCAGGAGTTCACACTGCACTACCAGCCCCGCATCAACGCCAAAACGCGCCAGGTGCAGGGCGCCGAGGCCTTGTTGCGCTGGAACAATGCGCTCTTGGGCCAAGTGCCGCCGGGCGAGTTCATCCAGCTGGCCGAGGATACCGGGCTGATCAAAAACATCGGCCTGTGGGTGCTGCGCGAGGCCTGCCGCCAGTGGATGGCGTTTGAGCACGAGGGTCTGTTCCAGGGCCTGGAACTTTCGGTCAATCTGTCGGCCGCGCAGCTGGCCGATGCCGACCTAGTGGACCAGATCCGCCAGGTGCTGCACGAAACCCGGATGCCGGCGCACCGTCTGGAGCTGGAGCTGACCGAGTCGCACCTGATGGACAACCCGAGCTCGGCGCAGGAAAAACTGGCCGCCCTCAAGCGCCTGGGTGTGAACATCGCCATTGACGACTTTGGCACCGGCTACTCCAGCCTGGCCTACCTCAAGCGCTTCGAGATCGACAAGCTCAAGGTCGACCAGTCCTTCGTCTTTGGCATGCTGGATGACAGTGCCGATGCGGCCATCGTGCACGCCGTCATCGCCCTGGGCCATACCCTGGGCCTGTCGGTGGTGGCCGAGGGCGTGGAGAGCGGGCCCATGGCGCAGGCCTTGGTCGCTTTGGGTTGCGACGAGCTGCAGGGCTACTGGTTCAGCCGGCCCCTGGCCGTGCCCGATTTTGTGCGCTGGATCAAGGGCCAGCCGGAGGGGGCGGAGCGGCGCAAGGCGCGCTAGGCCTGGCATCTTGTCGAACGGCCCGGTGCCCGCCATACTGCAAGCCTTGATGAAGAGGTCAGCATGGTCAGCGTCGAATTTGCATCCAGCCTGCGCCGCCACGTGGAGTGCGCGCCCCAAAGTGTGAACCCCGGCAGCCTGCGCGCCGTGCTGGAGGCCGCGCTGCAGGCGGCACCGGCCTTGGCCCCCTATGTGTTTGACGACCAGCGCTGCATACGCAAGCATGTGGCGGTGTTCATCAACCAGAGCCTGGTCACGGACCGCAGCCATTTGAACCAACTGCTGCACACGGGCGACCGGGTGCTGGTGATCCAGGCCCTGACCGGCGGCTGAGCCAGCCGCCCGGAGGCCGTGCGATACCGTTCCATCTAGTTCCACCCCAAAGTAGAAGGAGTCCCTATGCAAACCCTGCACCTTGCCACGCGCAAAGGCCTGTTGGTACTGCGCGGAGCCGGCGCCGACTGGCGCATCACGGATCACCACTTTGCCGGCGACCCGGTCACGCAAACCATGGCCGACCCGCGCACTGGCGACTGGTACGCCGCCCTGCGCCTGGGCCACTTTGGCGCCAAGCTGCGCAAGAGTTCCGACCAGGGCCAGAGCTGGGTGGACATTGCATCACCGGCCTTCCCGCCCAAACCCAGCAGCGGCCCGTTGGCGGCTGACCCCACGCCCTGGAATGTGGAATTGATTTGGAGCCTCACCCCCGGTGCACCTTCCGAGCCCGGCGTGCTATGGGCCGGCTGCATGCCGGCGGGCCTGTTCAAGTCCGAAGACCTGGGCCAGAGCTGGACCCTGAACACCGCCTTGTGGGAAGACCCGCGCCGCCTGCACTGGATGGGTGGCGGCAACGACTACCCCGGCATGCATTCGCTGTTGCTGGACCCGCGCAACCCCGGCCACATCCGCGTGGCCATCTCCTGCGGTGGCGTCTGGCAAAGCCTGGACGGTGGCGCCAGCTGGGAGCTCACAGCCGACGGCATGAAGGCCGACTACCTGCCCGAAGGCAGCGCGCAAGACCCCAATACCCAGGACCCGCACCGCATGGTGCAGTGCGCCGTGCAGCCCGATGTGCTGTGGGTGCAGCACCACTGCGGTCTGTACCGCTCCACCGATGGTGGGCGCTACTGGCATGGCATCGCGCCACCTGCGCCCTCCGGCTTCGGCTTTGCCGTGGCCTGCGATCCACAGGACCCCTTGCGCGCCTGGTTTGTGCCGGCCAAGGCGGATGCACAGCGCTATCCGGTGGACGCCAAAATGGTGGTGACCCGCACCGATGACGGCGGTGCCAGCTTCCAGGTGCTGGACCAAGGCCTGCCTGCAGAGGGCGCCTACCACCTGGTCTACCGCCACGGCCTGGCGCTGGCACCTGACCGCCAGACCCTGGCCATGGCCTCCACCACCGGCGGCCTGTGGATCAGCCCGGATGCGGGAGAGCACTGGCACTGCGTCTCGCGCGACCTGCCGCCGGTGGCGGCGCTGGCCTGGGTGTGAGCCCACCGCAAGCTGCGCGCGAGCGCCTGGCCTTGCTGCTGATCTGGCTGACGCCGGCCTTCTGGGCCGTCAACTTCATCATCGCCCGCAAGGCCCCCGGCGTGATCGAGCCCTACACCCTGGCTCTGGGCCGCTGGGGTCTGGCCGGTGCGCTGTTGCTGATTTCCACCGCGCCCGAGCTGTGGCGCCAGCGCCAGCACCTGCGTGCGGTCTGGTACCAGTACCTCGTACTGGGATTTTTTGGCATGCTGGTGTGCGGCGCCTGGGTGTATATCGGTGCCAAGACCACCGGGGCCATGAACATCGCGCTGATCTATTCGGCCTCGCCCGTGCTGATCGCGCTGGCTGCGGTGTTCTGGCTGGGCGAGCGTTTCAGCCTGCGCCAGGCCCTGGGTGTGCTCTTGGCCCTGTTGGGTGTCGTGCACGTGGTGGTGAAGGGCCAGTGGCTGGCGCTCTCCAGCATTGCCTGGGTGGCGGGAGACGCCTGGATCGTTGCAGCGATGGTGGCGTGGGCGATGTATGCGCTGTTGCAAAAGCTCTGGCCCAGTCCGCTGAGTGCCACAGCACGGTTGGCCGCTACCTGCGTAGGTGGGGTGTGCGTGTTGTTGCCGTTTGCTTGGCAGGAGATGGCGGCACCGACTACGCCGGCCTGGAGTCTGCAGGCCACGGTGCTGGTGGTTTCTGCTGCGGTGTTTCCCGGGATTGCGGCCTACTGGATTTATGGCTGGTCGCAACGGGTATTGGGTGCCAGTCGCGTGGCCGTTACCTTGTACCTCAACCCCTTGTATGCCGCGCTGGTGGCCTGGGGTGTGCTGGGTGAGCCGCTGGGGTGGCACCATCTGGCTGGGGCGGTTTGCATCTTGGCGGGTGTGTTTTTGGTGAACTTCAGGCGTGGTGGGTCCTGAGGCGCCAAGCGGTCTAGCCGACGAGCCTCTCCTGCAGCGGCAACGCAAGAAGCGCAGTAGCATCAAATTGTTTGGCCACAAAAGACCAGACCATGCGCGATGCGTCCGGGCCCTTGGGGTCGCTGTAGGCCTGGCTTGCAGCACCACCACTCCAGGCGTGGGCCAGACAGGTGATCTCGCACAGCGTTACCACCAGTCTGCCTTGCGCGCGGTAGTCCGTCACGCTAACGGGGTAGCGGGTACCGCGTTGCACCTTGCGCGCGGCAGCCGCCTTGGCACCTTCCAGTGTGGCCCAGCTGTGTGCGGCAAGTGCGCCATTGCTGGGTGCCACCACGTTGTCCGCGCTGCCTTGCAGCACCAGCAGGGGTGGTACATGCACGCCGCCGGGCAGCGCCGCCAGGGGCTGCGCCACGCCATGACCGCGCATGGCGGCCAGCGCGCTCGGTGTGGAATGGGCCACACCCGGAACAACGCCCGAGTGCATGGCCAGTGCGCAAAAACGCTCTGGGTGGCGCGTGGCCAGCAGGGCCGCCATGCCGGCACCGGCCGAAAAACCGGCTACAGCAATGCGCTGAGGATTGACCGCGTGCACGTTGCACACCTGGGTGATCTTGGTGTTGATCGCATCTGCTTCTCCCTGCGCCTGGCCGGAACGCGTCTGGTGCCAGTTCCAACAGCCTTGCAGATTGGCCAGGCGATTTTGTTCGGGGTAGAGCACCAGAAAGCGCTCGCGCAGAGCGATCTGGTTCATGCGTGTGCTGGCGGCAAAGCCCTCGGCGTCTTGTCCGCAGCCGTGCAGCATCACCAGCAGCGGCAGGTGTTCGTTGCGGCGTAGGCCGGGCGGCACAAAGAGCTGGTAGCCGCTGCCTTTGCGCATGGGTGGTGCGCGACCGGCAAACGCGCGCTTGGCAGGTGCCGGCGCTGGCGAGCGCGCGGTCGAGCGTGCCTTGATGGTGCCCGCTGTGGCTCTGCGTCCGCTGGTTTTTGCGGCTGCGATCTTGCGTGGCTTGAGCACCTGCGCCACTGCCTTGGCGCCGGCGCGTACTACGCTGCGCGTGATGGCACGCAGGGTGCGTTGGAAGGAACGGCTTGGAAATTTCATGCGGTGTGTGATGGTCAGTGTGCGCTTATTGTCTGGAACCCAGGCCCAAGGTTAGCCGCAGGAGCCGGACAAGGTCTGTGCGCTTGCAAACCAAGGGGCACGTGGAATTCGCTTACACTGCTTTGGCTTGTCGGGGCGCCAAAGACGTAAGTCGAGGCTGAGACCACTGTTGTGGAACCCGCTGAACCTGATCGGGGTCATTCCCGCGTAGGGAACAACGCATATTGGCACCGGTCCACGCACGGCAGTCCTTGGTAGCAAGGGCCCGCACTCTCCGGCAGCCCAGGCAGGCTCCCTTTCAACCGGAGACCGCCTTGACCAAAAACGCTTCTGCAGTAAACGCCACGGACCTCACCAGCCGTATCACCCGCACGCCCTTTGCTGGCTCCAGCAAAATGTATATCCCTGGCTCGCGCCCGGATATCCGCGTGCCCTTTCGCGAAGTCACCCTCACGGACACGCTGATCCACAACGGTGGCGAGCAACCCCGGCGTGAAGCCAATCCGCCGATTCGCCTGTACGACCCCTCGGGCATTTACACCGACCCGAGCGAATCGATTGACATCACGCGTGGTCTGAAGGCCTTGCGCGCCGACTGGATTGCCGAGCGCGGCGACACCGAGGCTCTGGCCGGTATCAGCAGCGCCTACGGCAAAGCGCGCCTGAATGACCCGCAGCTGCAGGCCCTGCGCATGGCCCACTCGCCGCTGCCGCGCCGCGCCAAAGCTGGCGCCAATGTCTCGCAAATGCACTACGCGCGCAAAGGCATCATCACACCCGAGATGGAGTACATCGCCATCCGCGAAAACCTGGTGCGCGCGCAACTGAAAGAGCGCCTGGCCACCGAACGCGTGCCCAAGCCCGGCCAGTCTTTCGGTGCCCTGATGGGCCAGCAGGTAACGCCCGAATTTGTGCGTGACGAGGTGGCCCGAGGCAGGGCGGTGATTCCCAACAACATCAACCACCCCGAGAGCGAGCCGATGATCATTGGCCGCAACTTCCTGGTGAAGGTGAACGCCAACATTGGCAACTCGGCTGTCACATCCAGCATCGAAGAAGAAGTGGACAAGCTGGTGTGGTCGATTCGCTGGGGCGCGGACACGGTGATGGACCTGTCCACCGGCGACAACATCCACGAAACCCGCGAATGGATTCTGCGCAACTCGCCGGTGCCCATCGGCACGGTGCCGATTTACCAGGCCTTGGAAAAAGTGAACGGCAAGGCCGAAGACCTGACCTGGGAGCTGTTTCGCGACACGCTGATCGAGCAGGCCGAGCAGGGCGTGGACTACTTCACCATCCATGCGGGCGTGCGCCTGGCCTATGTGCCGCTGACCGCTAACCGCCTCACCGGCATCGTCTCGCGCGGCGGCTCCATCATGGCCAAGTGGTGTTTGTCGCACCACCGCGAGAGCTTTTTGTACGAGCACTTCGAAGACATCTGCGAGATCATGAAGACCTACGACGTCTGCTTCTCGCTGGGCGACGGCTTGCGCCCCGGCTCGATTGCCGATGCCAATGACGAAGCCCAATTCGCCGAACTGCACACCCTGGGTGAGCTCACGCAAATCGCCTGGAAGCACGATGTGCAGGTGATGATCGAAGGCCCGGGCCACGTGCCGCTGCAGCTGGTAAAAGAGAACGTGGACAAGCAACTAGAGGCCTGTTTCGAAGCGCCGTTCTACACCCTGGGCCCGCTGATCACGGATATTTCGCCCGGCTACGACCATATCTCTTCCGCCATGGGTGCGGCCAATATCGGCTGGTATGGCACGGCCATGCTGTGCTACGTCACACCCAAGGAACACCTGGGCCTGCCCAACCGCGACGACGTCAAGCAGGGCCTGATTGCCTACAAGATTGCGGCCCACGCGGCCGACCTGGCCAAGGGCTTTCCGGGCGCGCAGATGTGGGACAACGCGATATCGAAAGCGCGTTTTGAGTTCCGCTGGGAAGACCAGTTCCGCCTGGCGATAGACCCCGACACGGCCGTGGCCTACCACGATGAAACCTTGCCCAAGGAGAACGCCAAAGTGGCGCACTTCTGCTCCATGTGCGGGCCCAAGTTCTGCTCCATGAAGATCTCGCAGGAGGTGCGCGAGTTCGCGCGCCTGAACCCGGCCAGCACCACGCTGCAGCCGGCGGCGGGTGTGATTCCGATTCAGCAGATGAGCAGCGGCATGGACGAGAAGGCCGAAGAATTCCGCAAGGCCGGTAGCGAGATTTATTCCTGAAGGCGCAAGGACATGGCAGCTGAATTGCCGCACCCGGAATCGGGTGCCCCTGCGCGCGTTGTGCGACCCGGCCTGCACATAGCCATAGCCGGTGCTGGCCTGGCCGGGCGCATGCTGGCCTGGCGCCTGCTGCGTGCGGGCTGCCGCGTCACGCTGATGGATGCGCGCGCGCGCAACGCCATAGACACCGCCTCCATGGCGGCGGCGGCCATGCTCTCGCCGTTGGCCGAACTGGCGGTGTCCGACGCCGTGGTGTTTGCCCTGGGCCAGCGCTCCATGCAACTCTGGCCGCAGTGGATAGAGGAACTGCACGCAGCCAATCCGGCTGCGGATGCGCAACCGGTCTACTACCGGCAACAGGGCTCGCTGGTGGTGGCCCATGCGCCCGACCAGAGTTCGCTGACCCACTTTACCGGCCTCTTGCGGCACAAGCTGCCAGCGGCCTTTCAGTCGCAGGTGCAGAACCTGGATGCCACCGACTTGGCCGCGCTGGAGCCAGCCCTGGCCGGCCGCTTTGGCCACGGCCTGCATCTGCAGGGCGAAGGCCAGGTCGCCAACGAGCAGTGGATGCAGGCGCTGGCGCTGGAGCTGGACCGGCTCGGTGCGACCTGGCACGAAGGCGTGGCGGTGCACACCTTGCAAGCCGGGCGCATACAAGGCCAGCACGCAGCGGGCGTGGCCGTAGACATAACCGCAGACCTGGTGGTGGATGCACGTGGCGTCGGCAGCAAGTCCGCCTTGCCCGAGCTGCGCGGTGTGCGCGGCGAGGTCTTGCGGGTGGAATGCAAGGGCGTGACCTTGCAGCGCCCGGTGCGCCTGATGCATCCGCGCTACCAGCTGTATGTGGTTCCGCGTCCCGATCACCTGTTTGTAGTGGGTGCCACCGAGCTGGAGTCGGAAGACACCGGCCCTGTCACGCTGCGCTCCATGCTGGAGTTGGGCAGCGCGCTCTACAGCCTGCATCCGGCATTTGGCGAGGCCCGAGTGCTGCAGCTCTCCAGTGCTTTGCGGCCAGCGTTGGACAACGATCAGCCGGCCTGTTTTTTGAAGGATGGCGTCTGGCACATCAACGGCCTCTACCGCCACGGCTATCTGTGCGCCCCAGCATTGGTTGAATCCCTGCTGCAAAAAATGGCCTGAAACAATCGATACCATGAACCCACTCGACATCTTCCTCAACGGCACACCTGTGCAAACCCGGGCCGCCGACGTGCTGGCCTTGCTGCAAGAACGCGGCCAGGACCTGAATGCCGCGTTTGCCTGCGCCATCAACAACCAGTTCGTGCCCCGCGTGCAATGGCCACAGCGCCAGCTGCAGGCCGGTGACCGCATTGAGCTGATCGCACCCATTACCGGAGGCTGATATGCACACCACCTGGCAAGTCGCCGGCGTCACATTGACCAGCCGCATGCTCCTGGGCACCGCCCACTACCCCTCGCTGCAAGTAATCAGCGACGCCGTGGCCGCCTGCGGCACCGAAGTGCTCACCGTGGGCCTGCGCCGCCTGCAACCCGAGAGCGGTGGCGGCAACCACTTCTGGAAACGCATCCAGTCGCTGGGCTGCCACGTGCTGCCCAACACCGCCGGCTGCCACAGCGCGGAAGAAGCCATCACGCTGGCCCAGATGGCGCGTGAAATCTTTGGCACTGCCTGGATCAAGCTCGAAGTGATTGGCGACGACTACACCCTGCAGCCCGACCTCATGGCCACGCTGGACGCTGCCACCCGGCTGACCCGTGACGGCTTTGCGGTGTTCGCCTACACCACCGATGACCTGGTAATGGCGCAGCGCCTGCATGGCGCGGGCTGCGCGGCCGTCATGCCCTGGGCCGCGCCAATTGGCAGCGGCCGTGGACCCATGAACCCCTATGCGCTGGAGACCATGCGGCGCAGGTTGCCGGACGCGGTACTGGTGGTGGACGCCGGCTTGGGCCGGCCCTCGCACGCCGCGCAGGTGATGGAGCTGGGCTTTGATGCCGTGCTGCTCAACACCGCCGTGGCCCAGGCCGGTGACCCGGTGCGCATGGCGCGCGCTTTTGCCGATGGCGTGTCGGCGGGACGCGGCGCTTTTCTTTCCACCCCCATGCCCGAACGCCAGGCCGCCCAGGCTTCCACGCCCACCGTGGGCATGCCCTTCTGGCACGCCCCATGAAGAAAGAATCGGCCATGCCAAGCGACACAACGACCACCGTACAAGAAGTCCAGCAAGCAGACGCGCAGGCGGCTTTGCAGGACTACGCACTGCCGGCTGCGTTCCCCGCATTGAATGGCCCATTGGGCTTTTACCCCGTGGTACCGGATGCGCAGTGGGTAGAGCGCCTGCTGCAATGGGGCGTGCGCACCGTACAGCTGCGCTTCAAATCCCCGGCGCAAGACGCCACTGCAATTGCCGAGCAGGTCCAAGCTGCGGTACAGGCTGGGCGCGCCGTTGCGGGCGCGCAGGTCTTCATCAACGACCACTGGCAGCAGGCCATCGCTGCAGGCGCCTACGGTGTGCACCTGGGCCAGGAAGACTGGGCGGCGCTCAGCGCTGCAGAGCGCCATGCCTTGCAGACCTCCGGTCTGCGCTTGGGCCTGAGCACGCACACGCCCGAGGAACTGGCCCTGGCCAAGGCCGCGCAACCCTCTTACTTGGCCATAGGCCCGGTGTACCCCACCACGCTCAAGGTGATGCCGTATGAGCCGGTGGGCCTGGAGCGCCTGCGCCTGTGGGCGCAGAGTGCCGCGCCGTATCCGGTGGTGGCCATAGGCGGCATATCGCTGGAGCGCATGCAGGCCGTGCTGGCCTGCGGCGTGCAGGGTGTGGCCGTGGTCAGCGCGGTGACGCTGGCGGCCGATCCACAAGCGGCGGTGCGCCAGGCCTTGGTTCTCAGCGCGTAGACGTCACTTTCGACAAATGGCGCGGGCGGTCCGGGTCCATCCCGCGTGCGCGTGACACCGCCTCCACCAGCAGGTAAAAACTCTGGATGGCGGTGATGCTGTCCAGGTCCGGATGGGGCGCGTTGACCAGCGTCAGGTTGCGCTCGGCAATGTCGCCCGGCGCAGCCAGGATCACCTGGGCGCTGCGCGCACGCATGTCAGCGGCCAGTTCCAGCAAGCCGGCCTGGGCCGGGCCGCGCGGTGCAAACACCAGCATGGGGTAGTCGGCTTCCACCAGCGCCATGGGGCCGTGGCGCACCTCGGCGGAGCTGAAGGCCTCGGCCTGGATGCCGCAGGTTTCCTTGAATTTGAGCGCCGCTTCCTGCGCAATCGCCAGGCCCGGGCCGCGGCCTATGACCATCAGCCGCTGGGCATGGACCAGGCCCGCGATGGCACCGGACCAGTCCTGCAAACAGGCTTGCTCCAGTGCCTGCGGCAGCGCATCCAGCCCCTGGCGCAAATCGCCGTGGTTGCCGGTCGGCCAGTGCGTGCACAGGCGCGCGGCAGCTACCAGGCTGCAGATAAAACTCTTGGTGGCGGCCACGCTGATTTCAGGGCCGGCATGCAGCGGCATGCACCATTGCACGGTTTGCGCCAAAGGCGAAGCAGTGTCGTTCACCAGGGCCACGGTGCTGGCACCGGCGGCGCGCAGCGTCTGCATGGGTTCAATCAAATCCTGGCTGCGCCCGGACTGGGTGATGGCAATGGCCAACAGGCCCATGGATGCCAGTGGTGCCTTGTACAGCGTCAGCAAGGACATGGGCAGCGAGGTCACCAGCTGGCCGGTGCGCGACATCACCAGATAGGCCAGATAGGCCGCCGCGTGGTCCGAGCTGCCGCGCGCCACGGTGACTACGCCCAGCGGCGGCTGTTCCCGCAGGGCGTCGCCCAGGGCCCGGTAGTGCGCGCTGTCGGCGGCGAGTTGCAGGGCAACATGGTGCGCGGCAGAGCGCGCTTCTTCCAACATCAAAGAGGGCATGGGGCAGGGTCAGGTTAAGGAAGTAGCGGAAGTGGCGGAGGTAGCGTTGTGCAGAGTTGCAGTGCCCCGTCCATGGCGTCGCCCAGCGGCGCCACCAGGCGGGCTTGAAGCGATGCCGACAGGCCCGGGGCGAGCAAGCGGCCTATGCTGCCCAGGAGGGCCAGCGGCAGGCTGTGTTCGGGGTCCAGTGCTGCGGCCATGCGTTCTACGCAGGCCTGTGCCTGCGCCAACAACGCGGCAGCGGCAGGGTCGTGTGCGGCGTGGGCAAACACCAGTGGCGCCAGGCTGGCAAATCGGGTCTGGCCGGCCTCGCAGCACCACTGCAGCATGGCCTGTGCGTTGCCGCCGGTGGCCTGCAGCACGGCCTGGGCCAAGGGGCCGCCGGCCTCTATGCCGTCTTGCACGTGCTGGGTGTGGTTCATGGCCTGCAGGCCCAACAGGGCGCCGCTGCCATCGTCACCCGACGGAAAGCCCCAGCCGCCCACCGTGCGCGTGTGCCCATCGGCCCAGCGCGCCAGGCCCACGCTGCCCGTGCCCACGGCAATGATGGAGCCGGCGCGTGCGCCGTGGGCGCCCAGCAGGGTGGCATGGGCGTCGCTGTGCAGGCCGATCTGGCGGTAGCCCGGGTTGGCCTGCAGAAACTGCGCATGCAGCAATGGGTTGTTGGCGCCGGCCAGGCCCAGGCCTAACGCTGTGTTGCTAGGTAGCAGGGGCGGCTGCAGAGGTGTGGGGCTGGTCGCAGGCGCTGATGGAGCGGCATGGGCAGCAAGGCCGGCATGGGCGGTGACCAGCGCTGCGTCCTGCGCACGCGCGATAGCTTCCTGCACATGGCGCCAGGCCTGCTCTATGCCCTGGGCCAAATTGGACGGGCCGCTCTGGCCCTCGCCCAGCAGCTCTCCGCTGGCGCGCAGCAGACGCGCCCGCGTGCCGCTGCCGCCGCCATCCACGCCAATGCGGTAGGCAATCTCCACAGAGTCGCCATAGCCGCTGTGAGCGCCGGGGCCACGCGGCTCGGAGGCGGTAGTGCTGGAAGGTATGCGGGCCATCGCAGTCTCAGTGCACATGGGCCGAGCGCATATTGCCGGGCTTGAGCCGTGGCAGGGCGCGTCCATCGGCACGGAACAGGTAGAGCGACTCGGGGCGGGCGCGCACGATCACTGCATCGCCCAGGCGCTCTGCCGCATTGCCGTC
>JAYVNF010000080.1:0-2114 GCA_043758575.1 Rhodoferax sp. | reverse complement strand
TATACCCGTGCCTCAGACCTTGGTGCGCAGCCTGTCTTCCATGGCCAGCATTGTCAGCGGCGGCTCCATCGGGCGCGAAGGCTCCATGGTTCAACTGGCGGCCATGTGCGCCTCCGTGCTGGGGCAGTGTTTGCGCATGCCTACGGAGCGCCTGCGTCTGCTGGTGGCGTGTGGGGCTGCAGCCGGCATCACAGCCGCCTACAACGCACCCTTTGCCAGTGCTTTTTTTGTAGCGGAAATTGTGCTGGGATCGATTGCGCTGGATAGCCTGGGCCCCATCATCGTGGCCGCCGTAGTGGCCAATATCACCATGCGCCTGGTACCGGGCTATCAAGCTCCCTATGCCATTCCCAGTTTTCCGGCGATACAGGGGCTGGAGGTGCTGTTGTTCGCCGCACTGGGCATTCTTGCGGGACTTGCATCGGCCCTCTTTTTGCGCGGTCTGCAGAGAAGCCGTATGCTGTTCGCCTCACTTGGTTTGGCACTGCCATTGCGGCTTGGCTTCGGTGGATTGATCGTTGGTTGTATCTCTTTTTACTGGCCCGAGGTATGGGGCAACGGCTACAGCGTGGTGAACGAAACGCTGCATGCGCATCCGGCTGGGTCTATTTTGCTTTTACTCTTGCTCAGCAAGATGCTGGCGACCTTCGCAACGGTGGGGTCCGGTGCGGTCGGCGGGGTTTTTACCCCGGCGCTGTTCTTTGGCTGCATGCTGGGTGAAATCTACGGCCTAGGTGTGCAAGCGCTGTGGCCTGGGCTGAGCGCTGCCCCATTCGCCTATGGGATTGTGGGCATGGGCGCATTCCTGGCGGGCTCCACCCAGGCACCGCTGATGGCCATTCTGATGCTGTTTGAAATGACGCTGAGCTACCAGGTGATGCTGCCGCTCATGGTGGGCTGTGTGATGGCCTATTTTGTGGCCCGTGCCGCGAACGCCGGCTCCATGTATGACATTACCTTGCGCCGCCTGGCGCAAAGTGCGGAACGGCAGCGATTGCGAAAGCAGCTGGTACAGGATCTTGTGGAGCCCACACTCACGGTAGTCCCGTTGGACGCCGATGCTGCCGGCATGGGCCGTTTGTTTGCAGCGCATCCAGTGAAATACCTGTATGTGGTGGATGGCGATGGTCTGTACCAGGGGGTGGTGCCTCTCAGGGCCCTTACGGTGGCCACTGCTGAGCAGCGTCAAAGCCTCAAGGCGGCCGACCTACTCAGCCACGAAATCCAAGCGCTGAACAGCGACATGGGGCTGGAGGCGGCATTCCAGCGTTTTCTGGCGCACCAGGGCGAGCGGCTGCCGGTGGTCCAATCCGCTGCGCTTCCGCGCCTATTGGGCGTGGTGAAAAAAAGCGCCTTGTTGCAGACATATGCACAGTTGAGTATTTGACAGATCGCTGCCCTTGTAACGAATACTGGTTTTGGCGGAAATTGCCTCGAGACCCTGCGCTGCCAGTGCCTTGCATTGCTAGGCGTGCAACAAATAAAGTGCACCCTTGTCCCGTCGGATGATCTTGGCTTTCTCCAGGGCGGCCAATGTGCGGTACAGCGCCTCGTGCGTCACTCCCAGCTCGCCTGCCAATGACTTGAGGCCTGTGGCTGCGGTATAGCTTCCGTTCTGTCCCTCTGAATTGATAAGGTGCAGCACCCGGTCCTTCACCGACTTCATGCTCAAGCGTTCGCAGTGCAGGCGCAAGCGCCGGACTTCGCCGTTGAGCATGCCTATCCAGCGGCTGGCGAACGCTGGGTCGCTGTCGAGATGGGTCGACAAGTCACTGATGGGAAGTTTGACCACAACGGTGTCAACGACGGCCAGAGCATCACAGTGGTACCTGGAGGAATTGAGGCTGGCCTCGCTCACGAAACCTTGGCGCGTGCGTTGCAACACTACGGGCTCGCCTTGCAAGCCGGTACGCTCCAGGGTGACTTCCCCCGTCAGCACGTAAAACATCCACGCGGGCCGTGTTCCGGTCAGGAATAGGTGTTCATTTTTCATAAAGCGTGCGCCTTCGCAGCGTGAGTGAAACGTTGCGGGCAAAAGCGCCTTGAGAGTCGGTGGAAGGACCATGGTTTTCATATGACTTTGATCATATGGCGATTCGTCGCTCGCCGCCATA
>JAYVNF010000079.1:0-6809 GCA_043758575.1 Rhodoferax sp. | reverse complement strand
CTTATGAATGCTGTTGTCTCTCCCGTTACCGATGAATTGCTGCGCCAGTACGACGTCTCCGGCCCGCGCTACACCTCCTACCCGACTGCCGACCGCTTTGTAGAAGCATTCGTTGCCACCGACTATGTGCAGGCGTTGCAGCAGCGCCGCGGCGGTGCCGCCGCCCTGGCCCTGCCGCTGTCGCTGTACATCCACATTCCGTTTTGCGAATCCCTGTGCTATTACTGCGCCTGCAACAAGATCATCACCAAACACCATGAGAAGGCCGCCGAGTACCTGCGCTACTTGACCCGCGAGGTGGAGCTGCATACCGCGCTGATAGGCACCGGCCAATCGGTCAGCCAGTTGCACCTGGGTGGGGGCAGCCCGACCTTTTTGAGTGACGACGAATTGCGTGGCCTGATGGCCATGCTCAAGCGCAATTTCAGTTTTGCGCCGGGTGGCGAATACTCGATTGAGATTGACCCCCGCACCATTGACGACAAGCGCCTGGACACCCTGGCCGAACTGGGCTTTAACCGCCTGAGCTTTGGTGTGCAGGATTTCGATTTGGCAGTGCAAAAAGCGGTGCACCGCGTGCAGCCCGCCGAGCAGGTTTTTGCGCTGGTGGCGGCAGCCCGGACGCGCGGTTTTGAGTCCATCAATGTGGACCTGATCTATGGCCTGCCCATGCAAAGCCCGGAGTCCTTTGACCGCACACTGGCCCAGGTGGTGGAGCTCAAGCCCGACCGCATTGCACTGTATGCCTATGCCCATTTGCCCGAGCGCTTCAAACCCCAGCGGCGTATCAACACGGTGGAGCTGCCCTCCGGTGGCGCCAAGATCTCCATGCTGTCACGCTCGATGACGGCCTTCATGGGGGCCGGCTATGTGTATGTGGGCATGGACCACTTCGCCCTGCCGGATGATGCACTGGCTGTGGCCAAACGCCAGGGCCGCCTGCACCGCAATTTCCAGGGCTACAGCACGCAACCCGACTGCGATCTGATCGCCCTGGGCGTGTCCAGCATTGGCCGCATAGGCGCCACCTACAGCCAGAACGCCAAGACCCTGGAAGAGTATTACGACGCCCTGGACCATGGTAATTTCCCGGTGGTGCGCGGCCTGGCCCTGACCCGCGACGACCTGGTGCGCCGTGCCGTCATCATGGCCCTGATGTGCCAAGGCCAGGTGCAGTTTGAATCGATTGACCTGGCCTATCTGATCGAGTTCCGCAGCTACTTTGCCAAGGAGCTGGAGGCACTGCAGGCGCTGGCCGAACAGGGCCTGGTGGTGCTGGAGGACAGCTGCATTCAGGTCACCGCCAAGGGCTGGTTTTTTGTGCGTGCCGTGGCCATGGTGTTTGACCGCTACCTGCAAACCGACCGTACCCGGGCCCGCTTCTCCAAGATCATTTAGCATCCCCGGATGCAATTTTCCTTGGGCGCCACGGCGCTGTTGATGGGGTTGGTGGGTGGCCCGCACTGTGTAGCCATGTGCGGCGCAGCCTGTGCCGGCATAGGCCAGGCCGCGGGGCCCCGCAAGAACAGCGCCATTCTGGGTTTCCAGTTGGGTCGGGTTTTGGGTTATTCCCTGCTTGGCGCCGCGGCCGCTGCCTCCATACAGGGTTTGGGTTGGCTGACCATCCAGTCCGCCGCCTTGCGCCCTGTTTGGAGCATGTTCCATGTGGCGGCTTTTCTACTCGGTCTGGTGCTGCTTCTGCGCGCCCAGCAACCGGTGTGGCTGGAGCGGGCAGGGCGCAGCATCTGGGCCCGCGCCAAGTCACTGGGCGCGGGGGCTGGGGGGGTACCGGTGTTACTGGGTACGCTGTGGGCGCTACTGCCCTGTGGCCTGCTCTACTCGGCTGTGCTGGTGGCCGCCCTGGCCGGCGGGCCACTGGATGGGGCAGCGGTCATGGCCTTGTTTGCACTGGGCACCAGCCTCACCATGACGGCAGCACCCTGGCTGTGGCTCAAGCTGCGTGGCAACAGCGTGGCCACCGGCGGCAGCGGCAACTGGGGTGTGCGCCTGGCCGGTCTTGCGTTGGCCTGCAGTTCGGGCTGGGCCCTGTGGATGGGCCTGGTGCTCAACACGGCGCCCTGGTGTGTTACCCCTTGATAGCCGCAGCCTCAGGGTTGCAATGCCAGCCATGGTGTAATTTGTCTTGCACAGACTCCTCGCCACTTTCGCCACTAACGCGTTTCCGAATTGAATCCCACGCTTTCTCCCCACCGCCTGTCGGTCGCGCCCATGTTGGACTGGTCCGATAGGCACTGCCGCTACCTGCATCGGCTGCTGACCCGCCACGCCCGCCTGTACACCGAGATGGTCACCACCGGCGCCTTGCTGCATGGTGACGTACCACGCCACCTGCGTTTCAATGCCGAGGAGCATGCGGTGGCCCTGCAACTGGGCGGCAGCGATACGGCTGACCTGGCAGCCTGCGCCAAACTGGGCCAGGACTGGGGCTATGACGAGATCAACCTGAATTGCGGCTGCCCCAGCGAGCGCGTGCAGCGCGGCGCCTTTGGGGCCTGCCTGATGAACGAAGCCAGCCTGGTGGCCGATTGCGTCAAGGCCATGCTGGATGTGGTGGACGTGCCCGTGACGGTCAAGCACCGCATTGGCGTGGACCGTGTGGAGAGCTATGACTTCGTGCGCGACTTTGTCGGCACCCTGTCCGAGGCGGGTTGCCAGGTGTTCATCGTGCATGCCCGCAATGCCTGGCTCAAGGGTTTGTCACCCAAGGAAAACCGGGAAGTGCCGCCGCTGCGCTACGACCTGGTGCACCAATTGAAGAGGGACTTTCCACTGCTCACCATCTCCTTGAATGGAGGCCTCACAACCAGCGCCCAGGTAGCCGAGCAACTGGAACTGGTGGATGGTGTGATGCTGGGGCGCGAGGCTTACCACAACCCCTGGTGGCTCTCCGAGTGGGATGCCGCGTTTTACGGTGCTGCACCCAGCGCCTTGACCCGGGAGCTGGTGGAAGAGCAGATGGTGGCCTACATGGGGCGCGAGGCCGCTGCGCACGGTACGTCCTGGTATTCCATTGCCCGCCACATGCTGGGCCTGCGCCACGGTTTGCCGGGGGCACGCAAATGGCGACAGGTCTGGAGCGACCACCGGCTCAAGGCCTTGCCCGCCAGAGAGGTGTGGGCTCTGGCGCAGCCTTAGGCAGCGGCCTCCAGGCCGTTGGCAAAGTGCTCGCGCATACGCTCCACGGTGGCTGCGGCATCACGCGCCGTCAGCGCGGCCATGATGGCACGGTGCTCCTGCAGCGACTCTTCGATGCGCCCGGTCTTGAGCAGGGAGTTGTGGCGGTTGAGTTTCATCACCTTGCGCAGATCGGCCACCATCTGGTCGCGCCAGCGGTTGTTGGCAATCTCCAGTAGGCGCATGTGGAAGCGCTCGTTGAGGGCAAAAAAGACATCGGTATTGGCCATGCCCGGTTGCGCGGCTTTTTCCAGTTCCGCATGCAGCAGCACCAGTTCGGTCAGCTCGGCGTCCGTGGCCTTGGACGCCACCACGCCGGCGGCGTCACTCTCCAGCAGGCTGAGCAAATGGTAGACATCGGCCAGGTCCTGGGCCGACACCTCGGTTACATAGGCGCCGCGTCGCACTTTCATGGTCACCAGGCCTTCAGCCGCCAGCACCTTCAGGGCTTCGCGCAACGGCGTACGGCTGATGCCGTATTCCTCGGCAATTTTGAGCTCGTCAATCCAGCTGCCGGGCTCCAGTGCGCGCTGGAAAATGCGCTGGCGCAGCAGTTCCGCCACCTCTTCATAGAGGGCGCGGGGCGAGAGGGAGAGGCCGGAGCGGCCTTCGGACAACAGTGCGGACATGGGATGGAATTGTAAGCTGGGAGTCTGTTTTTGAATGAATAATTATAAATAACGTAGAATTTAAGCCTACTGGTTTCACGCAAGGCCTCACCGTGCAGGCGCGCAAGGCGTGAATTCCGGGCTAACCCTGAGCGATGGACCCTGCCATGACCGACAAGAAACCTGAATTCCAATCTGCAACCCTGGAAGCCTGGAACAAGGCCGCCGCCGAGTCCGCCCCTGGTGGCAATGTGGAAGCGCTGAACTGGATCACCCCGGACGGCATTGCGGTCAAGCCCCTGTACACCGCTGCCGACACCGCCGATCTTGCGCATGCCGACACCTTGCCGGGCTTTGAGCCGTATTTGCGCGGCCCGCAGGCCACCATGTACGCCGTGCGCCCCTGGACCATTCGCCAGTACGCCGGTTTTTCGACGGCCGAAGAGTCCAATGCTTTTTATCGCAAGGCGCTGGCCGCTGGCGGCCAAGGCGTATCCGTGGCATTCGACTTGGCCACGCATCGCGGCTATGACTCCGACCATCCGCGTGTGACCGGCGACGTCGGCAAGGCCGGTGTGGCCATCGACTCGGTGGAAGACATGAAGATCCTGTTTGACCAGATCCCGCTGGACAAGGTCTCGGTCTCCATGACCATGAACGGTGCGGTGCTGCCGGTGCTGGCCGGCTACGTGGTGGCGGCAGAAGAGCAGGGCGTCAGCCAGGACAAGCTGAGTGGCACGATTCAGAACGACATTCTGAAAGAGTTCATGGTACGCAACACGTATATTTACCCGCCCGCACCCAGCATGCGCATCATTGGCGACATCATTGGCTACACCGCCAAGAACATGCCCAAGTTCAACTCGATTTCCATCTCGGGTTACCACATGCAGGAAGCTGGGGCCAACCAGGCGCTGGAGTTGGCCTTCACCCTGGCCGACGGCAAGGAATACGTGAAGACGGCCATCGCCTCCGGCATGAATGTGGACGAGTTTGCCGGGCGCCTGTCCTTCTTCTGGGCCATAGGCATGAACTTCTATCTGGAAGTGGCCAAGATGCGCGCGGCGCGCCTCTTGTGGTGCCGCATCATGAAGGGCTTTGACGCCAAGGCGCCCAAGAGCCTGATGCTGCGCACCCACTGCCAGACAAGCGGCTGGTCGCTCACCGAGCAGGACCCCTACAACAATGTGGTGCGCACCACGATCGAAGCCATGGCCGCCGTATTTGGCGGCACCCAAAGCCTGCACACCAACAGCTTTGACGAAGCCATTGCCTTGCCCACCGAATTTTCCTCACGCATTGCCCGCAACACCCAGCTCATCATCCAGGAAGAAACCCACATCACCAATGTGATTGACCCCTGGGCGGGCAGCTACATGATGGAAAAGCTCACACAGGACATGGCCGATGCTGCCTGGAAAATCATCGAGGAAGTTGAAGCCATGGGCGGCATGGTCAAGGCCGTGGACTCTGGCTGGGCCAAGCTGAAGATTGAAGCCGCAGCGGCACAAAAACAGGCCCGCATTGACTCCGGGCGCGATGTCATCGTCGGCGTGAACAAGTACAAACTCAAGACCGAAGACGCGATTGAGGCGCGAGATATCGACAACGTGGCGGTGCGCGACGGCCAGATCGAACGCCTCAAAACCATACGTGCCAGCCGCGACAGTGCCAAGGTGGACACCGCCCTGGCCGCGCTCAGTGAAGCCGCCGAAAGCGGCAATGGCAACCTGCTGGACCTGACCATCCAAGCCATGCGCCTGCGCGCCACCGTGGGCGAAGTGTCTGACGCACTGGAACAAGCCTTTGGCCGCCACCGTGCCGACACGCAAAAAGTCACCGGCGTGTACGCCGCCGCGTACGATAGCGCCCAGGGGGACACCATGGAATACTGGGAGCAGCTCAAGAAAGACATCGCCGCCTTTGCCGACACAGAAGGCCGCCGCCCGCGCGTGATGATCAGCAAGTTGGGCCAGGACGGGCACGACCGTGGCGCCAAAGTGGTGGCCACCGCCTTTGCCGACCTGGGCTTTGATGTGGACATGGGCCCCTTGTTCCAGACCCCCGAAGAGTGCGCCCGCCAGGCGATTGAAAACGATGTACATGCCGTGGGTGTGTCGACACTCGCCGCAGGCCACAAAACCCTGGTGCCAGCCATCATTTCCGAGCTGAAAAAACAGGGCGCCGACGACATCATCGT
Organism: Rhodoferax sp.; assembly: GCA_043758575.1. Classification (GTDB taxonomy): domain Bacteria; phylum Pseudomonadota; class Gammaproteobacteria; order Burkholderiales; family Burkholderiaceae_C; genus Allorhodoferax. The sequence continues at coordinate 806 of JAYVNF010000079.1, read as the reverse complement.
GTTCGTAGGCGGTGTCATTCCGCGCCAGGACTACGACTACTTGTACGCCGCGGGCGTCAAGGGCATTTACGGCCCTGGCACGCCGATTCCGGCCAGCGCGCGAGACGTGCTGGACAACATCCAGAAGGCATTGGCTGCGGCCTGAGCGGCGCAGCGGGAGGACGGGATTGACCGCTGAATCTGCCACTGTGCCTGCAGCCCGTGCAACCGTGCATGCCAACAACATTCTGCAAGTGCAGGGTCTGGTGCAGCGCCGCGCCATCGCCAAGGCCATCACCTTGCTGGAGTCCACCCGCGCCGACCACCGCGTGCAGGCCGACGCGCTGCTCACTGCGCTCTTGCCCCACACGGCCAAGTCACTGCGCTTGGGCATCAGTGGTGTGCCGGGCGTGGGCAAGAGCACTTTCATTGAAGCCCTGGGCCTGTACCTGATAGAAAAAGGCCACCGCGTGGCGGTGCTGGCGGTAGACCCCAGCAGCTCGGTCTCGGGCGGCTCCATCCTGGGGGACAAGACGCGCATGGAGCACCTGTCCATGCATGAGCGCGCCTTTATCCGACCCAGCCCGTCGAGTGGCACGCTGGGCGGCGTGGCTGAAAAAACCCGCGAGGCCATGCTGGTCTGCGAGGCCGCAAGCCATGACATCGTGATCGTCGAGACCGTGGGCGTGGGCCAGAGCGAGATCGCCGTGGCCGGCATGACCGACATGTTCGTGCTGCTGCAACTGCCCAACGCCGGCGACGACCTGCAGGCCATCAAAAAAGGCGTGATGGAGCTGGCCGACCTGGTGGTGATCAACAAGGCCGAC
>JAYVNF010000078.1:0-6834 GCA_043758575.1 Rhodoferax sp. | reverse complement strand
GCAGCAGCGGGTCGACGTTGAAGCCCTGCTTCAGCACCTTGATGTCACTGTCGGGCTTGAAGCCCAGCTTGGCCATCCAGTTCAGGAAGGGGTATTCGTTGCCGCCGTACCAGACACCCAAGGTCTTGCCCTTGAAGTCCTTGGGAGTGGTGACGCCGCTCTTCTTCTTGCAGGTCAGCATCAGGCCGGACTTGTCGAACACATGGGCCACATTGACCAGGGGCACACCGGCTTCACGCGAGGCCATGGCCGAGGGCATCCAGTCCACCACGATGTCAGCCTGCTTGCCGGCCAGCACTTGCGTGGGGGCAATGTCGGGGCCGCCCGGCTTGATGGTCACGTCCAGGCCGGCGTCCTTGTAAAAGCCTTTTGCAGCGGCCATGTAGTAGCCAGCGAACTGGGCTTGCGGCACCCATTTCAGCTGCACGGTGACGGCTTCGTTGGCGAGGGCGCCGGTGCTGGCGGCAGCACCGCAGACAGCCAGCACCGCAGCCATCAGGCCGCTGGTGAATTGGGGGGAACGAATCATGGGGAACACTCCTTCAGGTTTAAAGAATCAACACAGAAAAAAACACTTTCAAATCCGCCCAGGCGGCTACTTGGCACCACGGATGGAGGGATGCCAGAAAGCCGCCCTGCGCTCCAGTGCCACCAGCAGGGCATAGGCCAGGGAACCGGTGACGGCCGCCACCACAATCGCGCCCCAGACCAGGCCCATGTTCATCTTCGCGGCCTCGGTGGAGATGCGAAAGCCCAGGCCACTGGTGGGCGAACCAAAGAACTCGGCGACGATGGCGCCAATCAAGGCCAGCGTGGCATTTACTTTCAGGGCATTGAAGATGAAGGGCAAGCTTGATGGCAGGCGCAGCGCCAGCAAGGTGCGGCTGTAGCTGGCGGCGTAGCTGTACATCAGCTCGCGCTCCAGTTTGCCTGCGGCCTTGAGCCCGGCCAGGGTGGACACCAGCATGGGGAAGAAGGTCATCAGCACCACCACGGCGGCTTTGGAAGGCCACTCAAAGCCGAACAGCATCACCGCAATCGGCGCCACACCCACTAGCGGGATGGCACTGGTAAGCGAGGCCACCGGCAGCAGGCCGCGCTGTAGAAACGGCAGCCGGTCAATCGCCACGGCCACGGCAAAACCCAGGCCACAGCCCAGGGCCCAGCCGATCAGCACGGCCTTGCCGACGGTCTGCACAAAGTCGCCCCAGAGCTTGGGACCATGCTCGGCCATGGACGCCAGCACCAGGCTGGGCGCGGGCAAGAGCACGCGCGACACGTCCAGGCAGCGCACCAGCAGCTCCCAGAAGAAGACCACCCACAGGCCGAAGACGGCCGCGGTCAGCGGGCCGACCCAGCGGCTGCCTTCGAGCGCTGCGGTGCGGTAAATGCTGTAGCCGGCGATCAAAGCCAGCAGCACCATGGCGGGCCAGAACAAAGGGGAGGCAGCGGCTTGCAGCCAGGCGTTCAGCGGGTCGCTCATGCCACACCTCCGCGCTTGCGCAGCACCATGCGCTCGACCAGCGCCACGGCGGCCGTGAGCGCCAGGCCCAACAGCGCCGACATCAGCAGCGCCGACCAGATCTGCACGGTCTGGCCGTAATACGAACCAGTGAGCAGGCGCGCGCCCAGGCCGGCCACGGCGCCGGTTGGCAGCTCGGCCACCATTGCACCCACCAGACCGGCGGCCACGCCCACGCGCAAGGCCGGGAACAAAAAGGGCAAGGCGGCAGGCAGGCGCAACAGCCATAGCGACTGCCAGCGGCTGGCGGCATAGGTGTGCATCATCTCGGTCTCAATCACCTGGGGCGAGCGCAGGCCGGCCACCATGGCCACCGTCACCGGGAAGAAACACAGGTACATGGCAATCACCGCCTTAGGTGCCGTGCCGGAAAAACCCAGGCTGCCCAGGATCACCAGCACGATGGGCGCAATGGCCAGCACCGGCACGGTTTGCGAAGCGACGATCCAGGGCATGAGCGCGCGGTCCAGTGTGCGGCTGTGCACGATCAGCACCGAGAGCAGCAGCCCCAGGGCCGTGCCCATGACAAAGCCAATCAAGGTGCTCTGACCCGTGACGGCCACATGAAAAAGCAGGTTGCGTGGGCTGTCCACCGGCCACTCCGTCAGGCTTTCATACAGGTCCATCACCACCTGGTGCGGTGCCGGCATGAGCGGGCGCTCCATGGTCATGGTGGCCGCGAACAGTTCGCGCTGGGTGTAACCGGCTTCCTCATCCAGCACGCGTTCAATCGCACCCGGTGCGTTCAGGCGCCAGGCCGCCACATACCAGGCCAGCAATACCGACAGCAGCACTGCGGCGATGGGCAGGCTCTTATGCCAGAAGCCTTGCAAAGGTGTTTTCTGTTCAGCCATGGTGACCGTCCGCCAGGGCCTCACGCACCTCGTGGGCCAGGGCCATGAACTCGGGCGTGTCACGCAGGCCCAAGTGGCGCGCATCCGGCAGTGGCGAGTGGATCACCTTCACAATCCGCCCGGGGCGCGGCGACATCACCACGATCTTGGTGGACAGGTACACCGCTTCGGCAATCGAGTGGGTCACAAACACCACGGTGCGGCGCTCGCGCTGCCAGAGCTGCTGCAGCTGCTCGTTGAGGCGGTCGCGGGTGATCTCATCGAGCGCGCCAAAGGGCTCGTCCATCATCAGGATCTTGGGCTCAAACGACAGGGCACGCGCAATCGAGACGCGCTGCTGCATGCCGCCCGAGAGCTGCCAGGGGTACTTGCCCTCAAAGCCCTTTAAACCTACGCGCTCCAGGTGTTCCTGCGCAATCTGCTTGGCTTCTGCGCGGCCCTTGCCCTGGATTTGCAGCGGCAGGGTCACATTGCCCAAAACGGTGCGCCAAGGGAACAGGGCTGGTGCCTGAAATACATAGCCATAGGCCCGCGCCAGGCGCGCAGCATGCGGCGACACACCGTTGACCAGCACCTGGCCGGCGCTGATCTGCTCCAGATCGGCCACCACCCGCATCAGCGTGGTCTTGCCGCAGCCCGAGGGGCCTATGAGGGAAACGAACTCCCCCTCGCTAATATCCAGATCAATGTCGGAGAGTGCGTGCACCGGCGTGTCGGCGGTCTGGTAGACCACGCTGGCGTTTTTTACCTGCACGGCCAGGCGGTTGTTGTCGGTGGGACGGTGGGTAACGGGAGGTGTCATGAACGGCCAGGGTGCACTGCTTTGGGTCGGAAATCATAAGTTAACCAATTGGTCAACTTCTGTTCCGATACTAGCTAGTTTCATGCCATGGGCACTACTGGGGTTTGTACTGTCACCCACATCGCATGGCTCAATGACCTTGGAGTCCGGCACTTTGCCGTGCGGCGTGACACACTGCCCATCAGTCCCTTTCCCTATTGGAGTCCCACCCCATGATTTACAAAGACCGCATGACCGCCACGTTGGAGGGGGACTTCGTTGTCTTCCTGATCGGTATGCGCATCAACCACGCATGGAAAATCCACAAATGGTTTCCGGTTGCCCGCGCCATGGGCCGGATGCACGCCGAGCTGTATGCCCAGCCCACGTTGGGCCTGCTGCACCACGAGATGTGGTTCTCCCGGACGATTATTCAGGTGCAGTATTGGCGCTCCATGGAGCAACTCTTGCACTACGCCAAGAGCAAAGATGCAGAGCACCTGCCGGCTTGGCGTGCGTTCCACCAAGCGGTGGGCTTGGATGGCAGCGTCGGAATTTGGCACGAAACCTACGCCGCATCCGCAGGGACATATGAATCCGTATACATGAATATGCCGGCCTTTGGGCTGGGCAAAGCGGGCCTGCTGGACACCGCGCGTGGAGCGCGCGAATCGGCTGCCGGGAGATTGGGCAAGACTGCCGCGAACCAATGACGCCGCCACGCGCACGATAGGCAGGGGCCCGGTTTCGTACCACCCTGGCATAGAGGGTCTTTGGACGCAACCCGCCAGCCATCATTCTGCAAACGGATCGCGCCCCTGCCTGGCCACAGGCGGCCACCAGGAGGCGTTGGCGCTGGTGGCCGCTTCTTCAAAAAATGCGGCTTCGGTGTGCCCAAACGCTTCGCGTATCTCGGCCGCGCTGGGCAAGGCCTTGGTGTGCCAGCGCAGCAGGCGCAGGCCGGCTGCGCTGGCCCGTTCCTTGAGCTGCTCGGAGCGACGACGACGGGGCCCATCGTCTGCTATGTCATCCAGCGCGATGGCGCCCAGCACGCTGCCGTCTTTGGCACACACCACGAAGTCGTACTGCACGTGGCGCAGGCGCCGGCTCCACGTGCGTGCGTCAAAGCCCCGCCGAACCCCCAGCACATCGGTCAGCGCGACCCCTGCCAAAACACTGTGCGCAGGCAAGGCGCTCTGCAGGCGCTGGTGCAGCAGCTGCGCGGGGCGGGGCTTGGGCTTTTGGGCATACAGGGGCCAAGCTTTGTTGCCACCTTGCCAGGCGTTGCGGCGCCGGTGCAGGTACAGCAGCAGGGCCACACACAAGAGCAAGATTGAAAAAAGGGCGGGGCTTGTCATGGGCCGCAGTCTGTGGCCCCGCCGGCGCCGCTGTCTTGATCAAAAGCTGATCAAGACCGGCTCTGCAGATGCCCTCGCGGCATCACAAAGGCGCCACGGGATGGGGCGAGCCGTCGTAGCCGCCCCAGACCGACTGGTCGTATTCGATCACCGAACCGGTCATCAAACCCGACTCGGCGCTGCACAAAAAGGCCACGGCACGCGCCACCTCCTTGGGGTCGACCAGGCGGCCATTGGGCTGTGCGGCGGCGGCCTGTGCCAACCAGTCGGCATCGGCCTGGTGGAACTCGCGCTGGATGCGGTCTTCGCCTTCGGAGGCCATCCAGCCGATGTTCAGGCCATTGACGCGGATGCGGTTACGCAAGAGGCCATAGGCGGTGTTGCGGGTCAGCGTGGCCAGCGCTCCCTTGGAGGCGCAATAGGCGGCAATAAAGGGTTGGCCGGCCAGGGCCGACATGGAGCCGATGTTGACGATGCTGCCTGCTATGGCTTCGCGGCGCATCACCAGAATGGCTTCCTGCATCAGGTAAAAAGGCGCGCGCACATTGACAGCGAAGATGCGGTCAAACAGCGCAGGCTCGGTGTCCAGAATCGTGCCGCGGTCGGTGATGGCGGCGGCGTTGACCAGGATGTCTATCCGGCCAAAGCTGGCATCGGCCTGTTGCACCACGCGGCGGCAGTCTGCCACCTGCTCCAGATCGGCCTGCACATACAGGGCCTCGGTGCCCAAGGCGCGCAAGCTGGCAGCCTGCGCCTCGCCCTTGGCCGCGTTGCGCCCGCAAATCACCACGCCATGGGCACCACGCTCGGCCAGCAGCGTGGCAATGGACGCACCCAGGCCCTGGGTGCCGCCGGTGACGATGGCGACTTGGCCCTGCAGGGAGGCATAGGTGGCGCCCCGGTTGGTGAAAGTGGCGGCCGCAGGATTGGCGGCTGCCGCAGGGTCGGTGGATATTTGGTTCATGGTCTCTCCGTTGGGGTGGGTAGTAGGTGAAGGTGGGGTGCTGCGGCGCAGCGGGTATTCAGCTCAAGCGGGTTTGCGCCTGCGCCTGCAAGGCGGCGCTGAACTGCGCCGGCGACTGGCCTTGGGCCAGGGCGCTGCGCACCAGGTCCTGCTGGCTAAGCGGCGCCAGGCCGCCCAGGGGCGGGTCGCGGTCCAGGTTGGTGGGAAAGGCATAACCCTCGGCGCTGGCGGCCACGGCGGCCAGCAGATCGTCTGCGGCCATGGCGCCTGCAACTTGCCGCTGCAAGAGGCAGGGGTACAGGGCCTGCGCCATGGCCACCCGGTCCACGGTTTCCATGCAGCGGCCAAAGGCCGAGGACACCTGCAGCAGGTTGGCCAGGCGGCGGATGTCGCTGGAGCGGTTGTGGCCGGCCGCATGCAGCAGGGCCGGGTTGAAGAAAATGCCATCGCCTTTTTGCAGGGGCAGCTGCACATGGTGCTGGTCAAAGTACGCCTGGAAGGCCGGCACGCCGGCCACCAGGTAGCCGCTCTCGTATTTGTGCGAATGCGGCAGGTACAGCGTGGGGCCGCTCTCCAGTGGCATATCCACATGGGCCACCGCGCCCTGCAGCGTCAGATAGGGCGAGAGGCGGTGCACATGGGCCGGAAAGCGCTGGGCCCCGGCCGCATTGAAAAAGCCCAGGTGGTAGTCGCGGTGTGCGGTTTGCGCCGCACCACCCGGGTTGACGCAGTTGATCTGCGAGGTGACCTGGTAGGCCGGGCCCAGCCAGGCCTCGCAGACCATGGCCAGCAGGGCGTTGCCGTAGTAGGCGGCAAACACATCGGGGGCGCGCAGGCAGAGTTTTTCCAGCGCGTTCCAGACACGGTCATTGGCACCCGGCTTGGCGAAGTGGTCGCCGCCCTGGCCCGCGGCGCGCGCCTCTTGGATCAGCGCCTGGAATTCCACGCTGGCGGCATCCACCACCGCCAGGTCGGGGTACAGGCCCTGCACCACCAGCACCCCGGCGCCCTGGCTCCAGACCTGTTCCCATTCGGCCATCAACGTGGCGCGCCACAGCGTGGGCTCTGGTGATGCCGCCTGGGCCGCGCGCAGGGACACGCCGTCGTACACCGGCACGCCTTTCAAAATGGATGTGGCCTGCGGGCAATCCGGGGACTGGGTGCGGGTTTGCACCAGCCGGTCCAGATCGGCCAGCTGGCATTGGTCGGCGCTTAGCCAACCGGTGGACCGGGCGCTGTGGCTGTCAAGGGAGCTTGTGTTCATGAGGATGCCTTTGGGATGTGGGACTATTGCGTTGCTGCAGTGTAGGAACAGTGGCAACGCCATGGCGGCTCAAAACACCTCAAAAACACCT
>JAYVNF010000077.1:0-6847 GCA_043758575.1 Rhodoferax sp. | reverse complement strand
CAGTGTGTGGAGCTGTACGCCGACAAACCCATTTACGACATCCCCGGCCTGCAAGTGGTCACCGGTCGCGAGCTGATTGCCAATTTGCTCAAACAGGTGGCTCCCTTCAAGCCGCAGATGCACCTGTGCCAGTTGGTCAGCAGCATGGAGGCGCAGCCCGACGCGCGCCTGCTGGTCAGCACCAGCGCCGGCACCACCTTTCTTGCCAAGACCCTGTTCATCGCTGCGGGCGTAGGCGCTTTTCAGGCGCGCATGCCCAATGTGGAAGGCATTGCGCAACTGGCACCCTCCCAGTTGTACATGGCACTGCCGGACGTCGCTGAGGGACAGCAGCCACTGCAAGGTGATGTGCTGGTGTTGGGGGATACCGATGCAGCGCTGCTGGCGGCCATACACCTGGTCAGCAGCACCAGCACAACGTCCGTCACACTGATGCACAGGCGCAATGTGTTTGTCGCCGAACCCGCCACCCTCGCCACCTTCCAAGCCCTGGTCGAAGCTTGCCAAATCCGCTTTGTGGCAGGCCAACTCAGCGCCCTCGAAGTAAAGGATGGCCGCATGAGCGCCGCCCAATACCTGGACGCAGAAGGCACGCAACAATCCCTACCCGTAGACGCTTTGCTGGTCTTGCAAGGCCTCTCGCCCAAGCTCGGCCCGATTACGCAGTGGGGCTTGGACATGGAGCGCCGCCAGCTCAAGGTCAACACAGAAACCTTTGCCACCGATGTGCCCGCCATCTTTGCCGTGGGTGACATCAACACCTACCCCGGCAAGAAAAAGCTCATCCTGTGCGGCTTCCACGAATGCGTGCTGGCGGCCTTTGGCGCTGCGGCCATCGTGTTCCCGCACAAGAAGGTGCTGCTGCAGTACACCACCACCAGCTCCCGGCTGCACACGCTGCTCGGCGTAGATTCTTCAGGGGCCGATCAAAAGCCCAAAAAACTTACGCTATAATTCGCGGCTGCAAACACTGCAATATTCCTCAATAGCTCAGTTGGTAGAGCGCCGGACTGTTAATCCGTAGGTCCCTGGTTCGAGCCCAGGTTGAGGAGCCAAATAAGCCCAAAGGCTACTGGATGCCCTGCTACTAAATAGGTAGCAGGGCATTTTCGTTTCGGGCCATCAACGCGGCGCCCTGAACAGCAGCGCTTGCTGCCCCAGCTCAGGCAGCAAGCGGTTGGCCAGGCGCAGTTGCGTGAGCAGCAGACTTTGCACATTCTGCGATGCCCCAGGCCCGGCCGAGGCTGCGCTGGACTCACTGCGATGCACCACCGGCAGCCGCCACACCGGCTGGTCCAGCAGTTGCGACAGGCTTTGCAGCCCCTGTTGCAGGCGCTCGGCGGCCTGCCGGGACGTGTCGTCCAGCACGCCGACTTCGATTTCGCCGCGGTGTGCGCCCAGTGCCGAGAGGAAGTTCAGCAGCATGTGCGACAGCACCACGAATTGCCCGCAGGCCGCCTCGTTCAAGCGCGTGCAGGCGGGCTCCTTCTGCATCGCGCCGAAAGAATTGGCCAGCGCCGCATCGGCGTTGTGGGCATTGCGCCGGGCCAGTCGATAGGCAAGGTGGTCCTGCTTGCCGGCCTGGTACTGCAACAGGATTTCGTGCAGATAGCCAGCCTGCGCGCGCAAGGCCTGTGCCGCCAAATGCGGCAGGTGACGTGCCTGCCAGTTGGGCAGCACCAGCCAGGCGGCCAGGGCCGAGATGGCACTGCCCAGTGCAGCGTCCAACAGCCGGGCTGGAATCACGCCCTGCGCCATGCCCATCTGTTGAAAGCTCAGCAGCACCAGTGCGGTGATGGCGGCCGTGGCGCCACGCAGGTCGGTCTGGCGCTTGCCGATAAACAGGGCGCCGGCCACCACCATGCAAGCGGCTTGCAGCAGCGCGCCGGGAAACAGCCGGATCAGCGCCCAGCCCACTGCCAGACCTAGCACCGTGCCAAGCGCCCGCTCCACCATGCGGTTCAAGGTGGCAGCAAAGTGGGGCTGGCTGGTGAACACCACCGTCAGCAAAATCCAGTAGCCGTGCGGATCATGGATGGCCCGCATGACCGCGACGCCCACCAGTAACGCCAGCGACAGGCGCAAGGCATGGCGCATCAGGGCCGAGCGCAGGTTCAGCTGGGCGCGCACCAGGCCACAGGCCTGGCGCAGCGTCTGCGGCTCGCGATCGAACAGGGACAGGTCTAGCGCCACGCCACCGGCATGCGTGGCACCAGCAAACACGCTGGCCAAGCTGGTCAGGTTGTCACCCAGCGCATGCAGGGCATGCAGGGCATGCAAAGGCTGTTGCAAGGCGGCTGCAGTTTGCGTGGCATCCAGATGGCGTATGGCGGCCTGCATGTCACCAATTGCCCTGGCCGTGATGCCCGCGTGCTGTGCCCGGGTGCGCTCACGCAAGGCACGCACAAACTTTTGTGCCTGCTCTCCCAGGACACTCAGCACACGCTGGCAGCGGTACAAAGCATCTGAGCGCGCAAAGGCCTGGGCCAGCACGGCATAGCTCTCATGCGACGAGCTGACGCGCTCGTGGATGTCCTGCGCGGCCAGGTACTGGCGCATGGCCTCCAGCATCCAGGCCGGTGGCTTCCCCGACCCCAGGCGACTGAACAGGCTGTCTTTGGTGTTATTCAGGGCATCCACGACGCGGCCATTGTGCAGCGCGAGTTCCAGCCGGCGCCCGGCCAGATCAATGTCGCTAACCGGCTCCAGCAACTGCGACTTCAGGCGCAGGTATTCACCCAGCAGGGCATACAGGCGGGACAGGCGGTGGCGCACCGTGGGTCGGGGCCAAGCGGCGGCCCAGCACAGCGACACCAAGCCATACCAGGCGGCACCACCTAACAAATACGGCGCGGCATCGAGCGCCTGATCGCGGTTGCTTTGCGCCGACAAAGCGGTGTAAATGAACAGCACCAGTGCACCAAAGGCAATCGCCCGGTAGCGCTCGCCCAAAGCACCCAGCATGGTGAGCACAAAGGCCGACAGTGCCAGCACGGCAGCCAGCGTCACAAACGACGGCAGCGCAGCCCAGACTGCCGCCACCACCAGGGCAAAAGTAAGCAGCGACAGCAACTGCGTCTTCAGGCGGCCACTCCAGTTGTCATCGGTTTCGGTAAAGGCACTGGCCAGCACACCCAGCAGCACCGGCATCCATTCCTCCTGCCAGCCGGCCTGCCAAGCCAGGGCCAGCACGCAGCTGAGCGCCAGCAGCGCCTGCGCCCCACGCGTGACACCTTCGTGGTTGAGGGTGCGTTTCCAGTTGGCTATCCAATGATCATTCACGCCTTATTAGAATGGAGAAAATCCCTTGCAAAGAATCGCAGGGGATTTTTTCTTGCTATCACACAAATCACGTACGAAAGACGCCATGTTCGACACCAGCGGCAAATGGATTTACCTGGAAACCTATGAAGAGTTCGACAACGGACTGTCCGACCTGATCGAGTTCTGGGTCAGCACCGACCCGGCGGCCACCCAGGCGCTGAAGGACTCGGCCCTCGCCCACTTCAAGGAAGACCTAGAAGGCGCCATCCTGAACTGGGCGGACAACAAAGCCAAGTCCAAAAAATACGCCGCCATTGCCAAGGAACTGGCCGAGTTTGAGGAGGCCCTGCAGCAGGGCTGAAAAGACTTCAATCGGCAGCGGCCTTAGTGTTCTGTTTCTCCCAGTCCGGCATGCCCAGGCGGTACCAGTAGACCTTGGCAAACCCGGCTGCCACGGCAGCGCGGCTGCTCTTGTAGCTCTTCCAGCACTCCGCACCATTGCAGTAGAAAATCGTGGGCGTTTTGTTGTTGAGGGTTTTGAGCCCGGTGAAGTCGTCCAGTGCGGCGTCATAGCCCACGTCTTTCAAGCTCTTCTCGTGGTAGGGCAGGAAGACGGCTGCGGGTATGTGGTTTTGCTTGTATTCCTTCTCGGTGCGCGTATCCACCAGCACCGCGCCACGCGCCACCAGGCCCTGGATTTCGTCGGCACCCACCAGGGTTGCACCAGGCACTGCCGGTGGTGTGAAGGTGCCGAGCTCGGCCAGCTTCTGGTACTTGGAAGTTTCCGCATGCTGCAGCACCGCGCGCATGCCACCCGACGCTGCCGAGCTGGCAAACCATTGGGCGAGTTGCTCACGCATTTTGGGTGGCATGTCCTTCTTGACCGTCACAGAAAGGCCACCCGGCACGCCGGCCGCCGTTGCCAGCACCGTGGCCACGCCGGCATTGCTCTTTTGCCACTGCTCCCAGTCCGCCAGTTGCACCACGGTGGCGTCCGCTGCATGCATGCCAATCGCAGTCAGACCGGCCTGGGGATAGCGGGCATGTTCTACCCGGCTCAAGTCCTTGAAGGACAGGCCACCGGCGGTCAGCATGCCACGCGCCAGGTAGGTGTAGAGGGAGTCCTGCTGCGGCAAATACAGGCGGCCCTTGCGCAGCTGGGCCGTTGCGCCCAAGCCGGCTTTGCCGATCAACAGGTACTGCTCCTCCGCATCGGTGGAGCCCACCAGGGCGTAGCCATGCGCAAGAGACGAAGCGGCGATCTGTGCCGGTGCAATGAAGACGTCATAGCCCGCACTGCGGGTGCTGCGTATGGCGTCCGTCAGGTCATCGGTGACGGTGACCGCCACGCTCTGGCCCAGGGCCTTGCCCAGGGCGGCTTCAAGTCGCGCGCGCGACAGCGTGACACCTTCGCTGCGCAAGGTCGGCTCCAACGCGGCCAGCACGCTCAGTTCGGCCCGTGCCGGCATGCATGCGAGGAGCAACAAGCCAGCCAAGGCCAATGTATTTTTGTTCAACATAATTCTGGGGTATTTGCCAACGTATTTCGTCAGCGGCAGAGCGTTTGAAAAGTGTAGACCTGCAGTCCGCCCCACAAACCTTAATGCCGCTTGCATGTGTTTCAGGATGTAATTTCCCCGCACCCAGAGCTGCAATGGGTTCGCAGCGCCGGCCATCGTGTAGCATCCCGCAACACTGCGATCATGCAACAGAATCACTCCCAAAAAAGGACTGCCATGGGCCCCATACATACTCCCGAACTGCAACGCCGCAAGCTGCTGGGCGCCGGTGTTGGCGTGCTCGCCGGCGCCGGCCTGGGGCTCATGGGGAGCCGCGCCCTGGCGCAGTCCGCCACGTTCGAACACCCCTTTGCCAACGGCAAACGCCGCTTGCTGGCCTACCCGGAAAAGCGCCCTCTGATTGTGCTGACCTCGCGCCCGCCGCAGCTGGAAACGCCCTTCCCGATTTTCAACGAAGGCATCATCACCCCCAACGACGCCTTCTTTGTGCGCTACCACAATGCGGCCATTCCCACCTCGGTCGATGCCGACACACATGTCATCAAAATCGGCGGCAGCGCCACTGCAAAGCCCTTCGTGCTGAGCATGCAAGAACTGCGCACGCAGTTCAAGCAAATCGAATACACAGCGGTGAACCAATGCTCGGGCAACAGCCGGGGCTTCTTCAACCCACGCGTGACCGGCGGGCAGCTTGGCAATGGCGCCATGGGCAATGCGGTCTGGCGTGGCGTGGCACTGAAAGATGTGCTGGCCCGCGCCGAGCTGAAAGACAGCGCGCGCCAGGTCACCTTCAACGGCCTGGACAACGGCGTGCTGGGCGGCGGTGACTTTGTGAAGTCCATCGATGTCGGCCACGCCATGGACGGTGAAGTCATGCTGGCCTTCCAGATGAATGGTGCCGATATTCCAATGCTCAACGGCTACCCGGTCAAGCTCATCGTGCCGGGCTACTACGGCACCTACTGGGTCAAGCACTTGTCCGAAATCGAAGTCGTCGACAAGACCTTCGAGGACTTCTGGATGAAGCCGGCCTACCGCATCCCCGACAACGACTGCGCCTGCATAGAGCCCGGCACCACACCGGCCGCTACGCGCCCGATTGGGCGCTTCAATGTGCGCTCGTTTATCACCTCTGTGGCGGATGGCGCGCGGGTGGCTGCCGGCCAGCCGCTGGTGGTGCGCGGCATTGCCTTTGACGGTGGCCAGGGCATACGCGAGGTCGCCTACTCGGCAGACGGTGGCCAGTCCTGGCGTGCAGCCAAGCTGGGCGCGGAGTTGGGACGCTATTCCTTCCGTGAGTTCACCTTTGCCATCACACCGCAGGCCGGTGCGCTGGACTTGCGCGTGCGGGCCTGGAACCGCTCCGGCCAAAGCCAGCCCATGGAGGCCCTGTGGCAACCCGCAGGCTATATGCGCAACGTGGTCGAGTCCGTCAAAATCTTCGCCGCGTAAGGACCTACCCCATGAAGCTATCTTTCGCAAAACCTTCGCTGCTGCTGGCCTGCGCGCTGACCCTGGGCGTGGCACACGCCGCCCCCAAGCAAATCACCCTGCCGCCAGACGCGGTGCTGCTGACCGCCAATGACCACCCCGGTTACGCCAAAGCCCAGCAAGCCTGCGCGACCTGCCACTCGGCCGAGTACATGCTCTACCAGCCCCCCACGGCAGCACGCCCGTATTGGGATGCCATGGTCAAGCGCATGAAGACCGTATTCAAAGCCCCGATTGATGACGCCGACATGCCGCTCATCGTGGACTACCTGGTGAAAACCTATGGCAACGAACAAGCCAAATAAGTCTAGGCTGAACCTGGCCTTGCGCTGCATCGCCGCAGTCGGCGTCCTGCTGGCCCTGCAAGCCTGCGCCGTAGTCGCCGTAGCCGATGCCGCGGTGACCGTGGTGGCCACCGGTGTCAAGATCACCGCCAAGGCCGTGGGCGCAGTGGCGGACGCGGTGATTCCAGACGGGAAATAAGCCGGGTGCGTGGGGCCTATCAGGCCAGTTCGAGGCGGCGCTCTATGCGTTCAAGCCGTTGATCCAAGCCATCGGTTGAAAGTTGTTGC
>JAYVNF010000076.1:0-2147 GCA_043758575.1 Rhodoferax sp. | reverse complement strand
CCTTTGGCGATGTGGTGTCCTGGGACTTGCTGCCGCAGCTCATCATTGACAAGGTCACCGTCATTCCAGGCTCCAACCCGGTGTACGGCCTCAACACCCTGGGCGGCGCCCTGAGCATGACCACCAAAAATGGCAACACCTTTAGCGGCAGCCAGGGCGGCATCAGCATCGGCTCATTCGGGCGCAAGACGGTGGATGTGGAACATGGCAGCCACAGCGATGAGGGCAATCTGTACTTCGCCGCCTCTGTGGCCAACGACGATGGCTGGGCCGTCAACAACCCCAGCCAGCTGCGCCAGTTCTTTGGCAAATACACGCTCTATGGCGAGCATGGTGATGTAGCCATTTCGCTCTTGGCCGCCGACAACCTGCTGTATGGCAACCAGACGGTGCCGCTGTCCATGCTGGACAAGGCCCAGCAAGGCTATTCGCACCCCGACTATGTGGGCACGCAAAGTGTCACGCTCAATCTGCAGGGCAATCTGAGCCTGGACGCCTCCAACAGCTACGACGGCAATGTGTATTACCGCAGCCTGAGCCGTGACATCCTCAACAGCAACATCAACGCCATGGTCGCTGCCAGCACCAACGACGCCAGCTGCACCGCCACTGCGGACTGCCCGGGTGCCAATCTGCTGGCGCATTACAGCCAGCATATTCTGGGGGCCAACGTGCAGTGGACCAACACCGATCCGATCTGGAACCTGAACCAGGTCTTGACCATAGGCCTGAACACCGAGTTCAGCCACACCACGTTTGGCAACCAGGGCCAGAACGCCTATGTGGACGCCAGCAACGGCATGGTCGGCGTGGGCAGCTACCAGCAGCAGGCCGATGTGCAGTCCGACAACCAGCGCCTGGGCCTGTTTGCCACCAGCACCTTCGATGCCAGCGAGCGCCTGTCCCTCACCGCCTCGGCCCGCTATGACTACGCCACACTCAAGCTGGCCGGCCAGTCCTGTGTGGACCCGAATGGCCTGTGCGACAGCACGGCCAGCGTGGCCGGTGGGCAGCTCACCGATGTCAGCGGCGACCACAGCTACCAGCGCCTCAACCCCTCCCTGGGCCTGACCTATTTGCTGGCACCGAGCTGGATTGTGTTTGCCAACTACGCCGAAGGCTTTCGCACACCGTCGGCCATTGAGCTGGCCTGTTCGGACCCGGCCGTGCCCTGCTCCGGCGTGCCCAATGCCTTTGGTGCCGACCCGGAGCTGCAGGCCGTGGTTTCCAAAACCTATGAGATCGGCATGCGTGGCAATTTCTCCAACCGTCTGAAGTGGCGCACCGCCTACTACCGCACGGCATTGGAGAACGACATTCTGTTCAACCAGAGCAGCCTCAACAGCGGCTATTTCTCCAACGTTGGCAACACCTTGCGCCAGGGCCTGGAGATCGGACTGGATGGCCGCCTGGAGGCACTGGACTACGCCGTGGATCTGGACTGGATAGAGGCCACCTACCAATCCGGCTTTGCCCTGGCCAATGGCGCCAACAGCGCACAGGCGGTGCCGGTCAAGGCAGGAGACCTCATACCCGGCATTCCGCAATGGGTGTTCAAGGGGCGCGTGGGCTATGCGCTGGATGCCAAGACGCGCATTGCCGTGGCCCTGCAGGCACAAGGACCCAGCTACGCGCGCGGTGACGAAAACAATGCCGACGTGAATGGCGCAGTGCCGGGCTTCACCACCGTCAAACTGGACATCAGCCACAGTGTGGACAAGCGCTTGCACCTGTATGCCGGCATCAACAACCTGCTGGATGCACGCTATGCCAGCTATGGCGCTCTGGCTTTTAACAACCTGGCCACGGGAGCGGCCGAACAGTTCCGCAGCCTGGGTGCGCCGCGTACCCTGTACGCCGGCATTCAGGCCCGGTTTTAGGCCTCACGGTTGTTCGCAGCTGGTGCTCAGGGCGCAGCCAGCGTCAGCCCGTGCGCCTGGAAAATCTTCAGCAACTCGCCACTGCCGCGCAGCCCATCCAGGGCGCTGTCCAGCAAACCGGCCAGCTCCTTGTTGTCCGCCTTCACGGCCAACCCCAGCGGCCAGCCGTTGGGCGGCACACCGGGCAGGGTGAGCTTGGAGAAAGCCCAGTCCTTGCGGTCCAGCTTGGCCTCGAACACCGCAGCCTCGGCCTGTGCCAATGAAACA
>JAYVNF010000075.1:0-6868 GCA_043758575.1 Rhodoferax sp. | reverse complement strand
CCTCCACCGCCAGCTGCATGTCATCGCTGGTAGTAGCCTCCAACGGATTGTGGCTAATCCCACCATTCTGTCCCCGCACAAACAACATGGCCTGCGGTAGCAAATCGTGCAGCTTCATGGCGTCATGTCCCGCCCCGCTGGGCAACCGGTACAGCGGCACGCCCAAGGCCGCCACTGCCGCCTCCCATCGCTGCTGCCAGACCGCAGCACTGGGCGCGGCGCTGGCCCGCATGGTCTCGGCCAGCGTGCATTGCAGACAACGCGCCTCCGCAATTGCTGCAGCCTTCTTCAACACATCACGGGCCAGGGCATCGCGCTGGTCGTCGGTGGGCGCGCGCAGGTCCAGCGAGAACTGGCAGCGTCCGGGCACCACGTTGATGGAGCCGCCCGGCACCTGCAACATGCCCACGGTGCCCACCGAATCGCCATCGGCAGCGGCACGTTGCTCCACGTACAGCAGCAGTTCGGCCACGCCGACGGCGGCGTCGCGGCGCATGGACATGGGGGTGGTGCCGGCATGGCTGGCCATGCCCGCCATCTCGCCGGTAAAACGCACGCTGGCATTGATGGAAGTGACGATGCCCAAAGGCAGGTTCAGTTCGTTGAGCACCGGGCCCTGCTCGATGTGCACTTCGACAAAGCCCAGGTAGTCCGCGGCGCGGCGCTGCAACGCAGGAATGTCTTCCACGCGCAGACCGGCGTGCAGCATGGCCGTGCGCATGCTGGTGCCGTCAGCGTCCACTTGCTCCAGCCACTCGGGTTTGAAATCGCCGGTGAGCGCGCCTGAGCCCAGGAAGGTGGCACGGTAACGCTGGCCTTCTTCTTCGGCAAAGCCCACGATTTCCAGATCAAAGGGCAGGCGCTGGCCATTCTCTTTCAATGCCTGCACACAGGCCAGGGGCACATAAATGCCTAAGCGGCCGTCGTACTTGCCGCCATTGCGCACGGTATCAAAATGGCTGCCGGTCATCAGGGCCTGTTGGCAAGCGCCGGTGCCGTGGTAGCGGCCCACCACATTGCCCACGGCATCGATCTGGGCGCTGTCGCAGCCGGCATCCAGCATGTCCTGGCGTATGCGCGCAGCGCAGGCGCGGTGCGCATCCGTCAGGTAGGTGACGGTGAGCTGGCCTTGCTCGGCATAGCCGGGGTCGCTGTACTGGGCCAGGCTTTCCTGCCAGTCCCAGACCTGGTTGCCGCGTGCGATGGACGCAGCAAATTTGTCGTTCAGGCGGATCTCGGCAATGCGGTGCACATTGCGCAGGCACTCCTGCAGCTCGTAGTCCGGGTGGCCGTTCAGGCGGCGCTCGAAGGTGGCGATGATCTCGGCCTTGGCCAGGCCCACACCGCGCGGCCCGCGCACGGCCAGGATGAAAGGGAAACCGAACTTGCTGTTGTAGGCGGCGTTGAGCGCCTGGATTTTTGCAAACTCGGCCGGCGTGCACTGGGTCAGGCCGGCTGTGTTTTGCTCGTTGGTGGATTCGGCGGTGAGGCTCTGGGCCACCATGGCCTTGCCGGCCAGTTCAGGGTGGGCGCGTAACAGCGCCAGCTGGGCGTCCCGGCTGGCATCTGTCACCACCCGCGCCAAGGCCGCCTTGAGCTGCGCCAACGAGGTGAAGGGGCGGCTTTGGAGTGCGGCGCGTGCGATCCACGGCGAGTGTTCGTACAGGCCGTCGAGCAGGGCGCAAGCCTGCTCCAGCGGCGCGCTGTTGAGGGAGTCCAGGGGCATCATGGGATGGGCCTCGTTGGGTGCTGCTGAGCGCTGTGGATGTGCTTAGGCGCTGAAGGGATGCGTGGTCTTCCAGTGCCGCGCAAGGTCCAGGCGGCGGCAGACCCAGACCTTCTCAAAGCTCTGGATATGGTCCAGGAAACGCTGCAGCGCGGTGATGCGCCCGGGCCTGCCCAGCAGGCGGCAGTGCATGCCTATGCTCATCATGGACGGCTGGTTCAGACCCTGCGGATCCCCTTCGGCATACAGCGTGTCAAAGGTGTCTTTCAAATACTGGAAGAAGGGGTCGGCATGGGAATAGCCCTGGGGCAGGGCAAAGCGCATGTCGTTGCAGTCCAGGGTGTAGGGGACTATGAGTTGCGGCACCACGCTGCCATCGGTCTTCTTCACCTGCATCCAGAACGGCAGATCTTCGCCGTAGTAGTCGCTGTCGTATTCGAAGCCGCCATAGTCGGCCACCAGGCGGCGCGTGTTGGGGCTGTCGCGCCCGGTGTACCAGCCCAAGGGGCGGCTGCCGGTGAGCTGGGTGAGGATCTCCATGCCCTTTTGCATATGCGCGCGTTCCACGTCCTCCGGCAGGTTCTGGTAGTGGATCCAGCGCCAGCCGTGGCAGGCAATCTCGTGGCCCAGCTGCTGCAAGGCGGCACACAGTTCGGGGTGGCGTTGCAGTGCCATGCTGACACCGAACACGGTAAGCGGCAGGCCGCGTTTCTCGAACTCGCGCAGGATGCGCCAGACACCGGCACGCGAGCCGTATTCGTAAATGCCCTCCATGCTGATGTGGCGCTCCGGGTAGCTGGCCGGGTTGAACATTTCCGACAGAAATTGTTCCGAACCGGCGTCGCCATGCAGCACGCTGTTCTCGCCGCCTTCCTCGTAGTTCAGCACAAACTGCACTGCCACGCGGGCCTGGCCCGGCCACTGGGCGTGCGGTGGTTTGGCACCGTAACCAATGAGGTCACGCGGATAGGGCAGGGTGCTGTCGTAGTTTTTCATGGTGGGCGCTTTGGACAGTGAATTGGGCAGTGGTTCATCCCGTGAGGGCGTTGTGTTGCTTGAAGTTCAGGGCCTGCTCCACATGGCACAGGTGCGCGTCCAGCAGCTCCACGGCAGCTTCGGCATCGCGGGCCTTGATGGCTTTGAAAATGGCTTCATGCTCTTCATGGGAGTGGGCAGCGGCGCTGGAGGTCTGGTACATCAGGGTAATCAAGGCGCTGCGCGAGATCAGGTCGCTCAGCAGCTGCGCCAGCACCTCGTTATGCATGAGTTGTGCCATGCGCACATGGAAGTCGCCCAGCAGCTCGGTGCGCCCGGGCACGTCACCGCGCTGCACGGCCAGCTTCTCTTGGGCGATATGGGTTTGCAGGGCCTTGATGTCGGCCGCTTTGGCGCTGGTCACAAACGCACGCACCATGCCGGCTTCCAGCATGCGGCGCACCTCAAACACCTGTTGCGCCTCCCGTGCGGAAGGGGCGGCGACAAAGGCACCACGTGCCGGCTCGATCTTGACCAAGCGGTTTTGTGACAGCCGGTACAAGGCCTGGCGCACCAGGGTGCGCGAGACGCCATACTGGTCGGCCAGCTTTTGCTCCACCAGCTTGGCGCCGGGTTGCAGCCGATGCTCCACAATCGAACGGGTGAGCGATTCGACAATGAAACTGGTGGCGGTTGAATCCATGTTGGAATGATAGCGGCAACGAGGAAAAGTGTATACACTTTGACGGACTTCCGTCACCCATCGCAACAAGGAGTTTTTCCATGGGCCTGAGTACACATGTGCTGGACACCATGCACGGCACACCGGCGGCCGGCATGCAGGTGGCGCTCTACACCACGGCAGAGCAGCAGGCCACTCTGGTGAAGCGCTTTACGCTCAACAGCGATGGCCGCAACCCGGATGGTCTGCTGTACGACAACGCCAGCCTGAAGGCCGGCACTTACCGGCTGGTGTTTGATGTGGCCGGCTATTTCAAGGCGCGTGGTGTGGCCCTGCCCGAGCCGAATTTTTTGAACCGGGTGAGTCTGGATTTTGGTGTGGCCCATGTGCATGAGCACTACCACGTGCCTTTGCTGGTGAGTCCCTGGAGCTATTCGACGTACCGGGGGTCTTGAGGTAGCGTCGCTATCTATTTTTCACTCTCGCCGCTTTAGAAGGTTTTCTGTCGCGCTGCAGAGGCAGACCTTGGCTTGCGTTGCGCGGGAAGGGGATATGCCGCGCTCCTCATGGCGGCTACCGCAAATCGTCGCCCGGCATATCCCCTTCCAGCTCACCCACACGCAGGCAAGACAGAAGGCTATGCGCCCAAACACCCAGGCTAACGGACAGCCAGCACGCTACCTCCCTACATCTGGCCTTCGGTCAATGTATCCAGCTGGAAGCGCCCACTCTTGTGCCACAACCAGGTGTCGGTGTACGTCACACGGCCCATCTTCACAGGCGCCGGGAAGGGCGAGGCGCTGCGCACCGAGCGCTCGATATCGGCCATCACTTCGGGCGCCTGGGTGGGCGCGCGCAGCCAGTGCACATTGGTCACATTGCCACGGCTATCGATGTCCACCTCCAGCACGCCCACGGCATACAGCAGCGGCGGCATTTTGCCGGCGTAGATGCGGCCCACGTTCTTGTCGTACAGATGGGCCGCGGCATCGCGCCGGTAGTCTCTGGGGGTGGGGGCGTTCGACACCTTGCCCAGGAAGGGCAAGGGTTTGGGCGCCTGCGCAACCGGAGCGGGTGCCGGCGCAGGAGCTGGCGGCGGCAGAGCGGCGGTGGGCGGTGGTGGGGCGGGTGGTGTGGCGCATGCGGCAATCAGGGAGGCCATGGCGGCGGCTAGCCAGGTTCGTACACGCTGGCGGTGCGGTGCAGAGCTTGCGGCCAGGCGTGTGCTTGCGCTGGAATTTTTCACTTCAGGTCTCCTGGATTTTGTATCGGCATACTGTGCTTGAATTCTGTCCGTTTTTGCTGCCGCCACTCGCTTAAAAGGTATCCGTTTGTGAACATGCTGACGCAGTTTTTGTCTCTTTTGAACACCCATGCGCAACTTGTGCTTGTCAGTGTTCAGTCCACGCGCGGCTCCGTTCCGCGCGAGGCCGGCACCTGGATGGCGGTGCATGCCGACGGTGTGTTGGGAACCATAGGCGGCGGGCGCTTGGAGTGGGATGCGATTCGTCATGCCCGGGCGCTTTTGCTCTCAGGCACGGTTGCGGAGCATGTGCAGTATCGGCTAGGCCCCAGTCTGGGGCAGTGTTGCGGTGGCGAGGTGCAGCTGCAGTTTGAGCGGGTCAGCCAGGCCGATGCACAAGCCCTGCGCCTGCGCCTGAGCCCAGCGCAGGCGGCGCTGGCATTGTTTGGCGGAGGCCATGTGGGACAGGCGCTGGTGCACGTGCTGTCCACCCTGTCCCAGCCCATCACCTGGATTGACAGTCGGGACGAAATTTTTCCGGACGGATTGGCGCAGGCGGTGCAATGCGAACACAGTGATCCGGTGCAGGCCGCCGTGCCCGGCTTGGCCAGCGGCAGCCGTGTGCTGATCATGAGCTTCAGCCATGCCGAAGACCTGGACATTGTGGCGGCCTGCCTGCTGCGCCAGCGCGAACAAGCGGACCTGCCCTATGTGGGCCTGATCGGCAGCAAGACCAAGTGGGCAACGTTTCGCAAGCGCTTGCTGGCACGGGGCTTTTCTGAGGCGGAACTGGCGCACGTCACCTGCCCGATCGGCATACCGGGGATTGCCGACAAACGCCCGGCCGCCATCGCAATTGCGGTGGCGGCCCAACTCTTGCTCTTGCAGAATACGGCATAGTCTGTAAAACTGTATACAATTTTCAGCAGGAGCACAGAGACGATGGAAAGCTATTTACTCGATTGGGCCAATTTGCTATTGCGCTGGGTCCACGTGATCACAGCCATTGCCTGGGTCGGCTCCTCGTTCTATTTTGTGTTCCTGGACAGCAGCCTGACGCCGCCCGTCGATGAGGACCTGAAACGCCAAGGGGTGAGCGGCGAGTTGTGGGCGGTGCATGGCGGTGGTTTCTACCACCCGGTCAAGTTTGCGCTGTCGCCGCCCAAGCTGCCCGAGCACTTGCACTGGTTCTACTGGGAGAGCTACAGCACCTGGCTCACCGGCTTTTTCCTGTTCACCGTGTCCTATCTGTGGAGCGCGGGAACCTATCTGATTGACAAGTCGGTGCTGGACTGGTCACCCATGGCCGCGGTGGCCACGGCCCTGGGTTTTCTGGTGTTGTTCTGGCTGGCCTATGACGGCATTTGCCGCTTTTTTGCCCAGCGTAAAAATGGCGACGCCATTGTCGGTGCCCTGGTGGCCCTGCTGGTGCTGCTGGCGGCCTGGCTGGCCTGCCAATGGTTTGCCGGACGCGCCGCCTATTTGCTGATGGGTGCCATGCTGGCCACCAGCATGAGTGCCAATGTGTTCTTCTGGATCATCCCCGGCCAGCGCGCCATGGTGGCCAGCATCCAGGCCGGCCAGGCGGTGGACCCGATTCACGGCAAGCGCGGCAAGCAGCGCAGCGTGCACAACACCTACTTCACACTGCCGGTGTTGTTTGCCATGCTCAGCAACCACTACAGCTTTACCTACAGCCATCCGTACAACTGGCTGGTGCTGGTGTTGATGATGTTTGCCGGGGCTGCGATTCGCCAGTTCTTTGTCATGCGCCATGGTTTCAAGTTGGGGCGCAATCCCCATCCCTGGCCCTATGCCGCAGTGGGTGTGCTGGTGATTGCCGCGGTGCTGGTCTGGTTGAAGCCCGCCGAGGTGGTGGCTGGCGCAACGGCCGCGGTGCCGTCCCAGCCGTTGACAAACGTGTCGACGGGCGCGGCAAGTGCGGGCGGCCCCATTGGCTACAAAACCGTGCAGCCGATTTTGGCCCAGCGCTGCTATATGTGCCACGGACCCGAAGTGCAAATGAAAAATGTGCGTCTGGATTCGGCCGCCGGCCTGGCCAGCCATGCACAGATGGTGTACCAGCAGGCGGTGGTCACGCGCATCATGCCCATGAACAACGCCACCGGCATCAGCGAGGCCGAGCGCGCCGTGATCAAGCAGTGGTTTGAAGCCGGCGCCCACGTCGACTGAGGACCACGGCCTGGCTGCTAGGGCTCCCGGCGCGGTGACTCTGGAATCT
>JAYVNF010000074.1:0-6932 GCA_043758575.1 Rhodoferax sp. | reverse complement strand
TCGGCAATCAACATCGAACGCGACGAGTTCCGTGGCGACTGGAATTACTGTATCCGGGCTGGATAATTGACCATGTTATTTATTAACAGACCCTAAGTGTGTATGCCGTGCCATTGTGGCGCTATTTTAAGAATGGCGCCACATTTTTTGGAGAATTGAGTGGCGCGATTTCTGTTTTTAGCGCTTGGAGACCACCCCTGCACCTCGTACCTCCAGCCGGATTTCATCCAGCGTCTCACCCTTGGCATTGACCAGTTTCACGTTGTGCCGCCCGGGCCAGGGCAGCCACTGGGCGCTTGACCCCTGGGCGAAGGGTTTGCCGTCCATTTGCCAGCGCAGGTCTTTGCCCTCTGCGGTGAAGCTCAGGCGCTGGTGCTTGGGCGGAATATCCGGGTCCAGGGCAATGATGCTGCCGTGGGCCGGAGCGGTGATGCGCGCGGCGGGGCCAGTATTGGCCCGTGCACTGCTGGGCTCTGCACCCAGGCCGAACGCGCTCTGCTGGGTGCCATTGATAAACCATTCCAGGCGTGGCGCTTCATTTTCAATTCTCACTGCCACTTGCACCAGGCCCGCTGGCGGCTGTGGCGCATGGCTGGGCAGCGTCCTGTGCAGGTAGTGCATCACTGCCGCCCAGATCGGTGCGGCGCCCGTGGTGCCGCTCACATCCCACATGGGCGCGCCGCTGGCGTTGCCCACCCACACGCCCACCGTGTAGCGCTGCGAATAGCCCACCGCCCAGTTGTCGCGCATGTCCTTGCTGGTGCCGGTTTTTACGGCTGTCCAGAAGCGCGTGGCCAGAATGCTGTCGGCACCAAAGGTGCGGGCGCGGGCGTTGCTGTCAGACAGGATGTCGCCCACGATGAAGGCGGCGCGGGCATCCATTACGGGGGTGCCGGCGTTCGTCCTGTTGGCCTCCATGTGCGTCGCGCTGTAACGCCCACCATTGGCCAGGGTGCGGTAGGCGTTGCTGAGCTGCAAGAGCGACACCTCTGCACTGCCCAGGGCCAGGCTGTAGCCGTAGTAGTCGCCGGTTTCCCTGAGCGGGAAACCCAGTGCGCTGAGCTGCTGGTGAAAGGCATCTGGCGACACCATCACCAGGGTGCGCACCGCCGGAACATTGAGCGACGCGCCCAGCGCCGTGCGGGCCGACACCCAGCCCTTGAAATGGTGGTCGTAGTTTTGCGGAATGTAAAGCCCGCCTGAGGTCTGGATTTGTGTGCCCGCGTCGTCCAGCAAGGAGGCGGCCGTGAGGCGGCGCTCGGCAATCGCCTGGGCGTACAAAAAGGGTTTGAGTGTGGAGCCAGGCTGGCGTAGCGCCGTGACGCCGTCGACCTCGGCAGCGCGGCTGAGTTCGCCGGATGAGCCCACCCAGGCCAGCACCTCGCCGCTGGCGTTGTCCAGCACCACGATGGCGCCGTCTTCGACGTGGCGGGCTTGCAGCTCGCGCAGATGCTGCTGCAGGGTCTGCAGCGCAAAGCGCTGCAGCGGGGCGACCAGTGATGACTGGATGGTGGCGTGCGCCTGGTTTGCCGACAACAGCCTGCGTGCCAGATGCGGCGCTAGGCCAACGCTTGCGGCGTAGTCGCGCCGCTGCAATGCTGCCTGGGCAAACAGGTCCAGGCCCTCGCAGTCCACCGCGGCGGGCTTGGACGGTGCTACGGCAGCCGCCTCCACATCCTGCAGCACCTTGCAGGCGCGCTGCGCCACCTGCTGCCCCTTGGCATTTGGCGCGCGCAGCAATGCGGCGGCCACCGCCGCCTCGCGGTTGTCCAAGCCTTGGGCTGCCTTGCCGAACAGGGTCTGGCTCAGGGCGTCAATACCGACCAGCTCGCCGCGAAAAGGCACCAGGTTCAGATAAGCCTCCAGCACCTGGTCTTTGCGCCACCGTGTTTCCAGCCATTGGGCCGAAACGGTCTGGCCCATTTTCTGCAGCACGCTGCGCCCGCCCGCGCCGCGCTTCAAGTCTTCGTCCAGGAGCCCGGCCAGTTGCATGGTGATGGTGGAGGCGCCGCGCGTCCTGCTGTTCCACAGGTTGGCCCAGGCTGCTGCCGACACGGCGCGCCAATCGACACCGCTGTGCTCGTAAAAGCGCTTGTCTTCGCTCAGCACCAGGGCGGTACGCAAGGCCGGCGAGATGTCGGCCAATGCCACCCACTGGCCCCGGCGCACGGTGCTGTCGGTGCGCACGCGCTGCAGCACTTCGCCCTGGCGGTCCAACACCAGGGTGTCGGAGGGCTTGTATCCCGCTTTGACTTCCTGAAAGCCAGGAGCGGCATTGGCCCCAGCACAGAGCAAACAAAATACAGCCGCCATCCATCCGGCGCGAGAAAAATTGGGGTTTGGGTTTTGGGCTATTGAATTTGGGCGAGCCAGCCAAACCTTACCAAGAGAAGCCCCACCCCAGTCGTTTTCAATGTGAAACCCCACATTTCCAAATCACTCTGAAAAATCAGCAAAAACTATTGCTTGTCACTTCACCGCCTCAACCCGCACCCGCGCATTGGGCACCTCGCCAAACATCTCCGGCGCATACATGGCCTCCACCCTGGATGGAGGCAGAGAAAACGCGCCCACATTGTTCAGCCGCACCGTGTACTCCATCTTCACCACGCCCTTGGGCAGGTAAGCGTAGTAGCTGCGGAAGGACTCGAAGCTGCGCTCCTCAAACGCCACCCAGCCGGCGCCCTGGGACTTCTCGCCCTGGGTGGCGATTTCCGAATCGCGCCCCAGGCCACTGCCCAGAATGGTGGCGCCAGCAGGCACCGGGTCGGTGATCACCACCCAGCTCATGTCGCTGGAGGCATTCACCTCCAGCGTGATGCGCAGCACATCGCCGCGGCTGTAGCTGCCAGCAGGCAGGTTTTTGTTGGCCTGCTCCAGGGGCGTGATGGTTTTCTTGATCTGGTAGCCGGCATTGAAGGGCGCTTTGAGCTCCACGGCGGCCAGGGACTGCAGGGTCAGCCAGGGCTTGCCCGTGCCTTGCTGCGTCACGCTCAAAGTGTCTTTGCCGGCCTTGCTCCAGGGCAGGAACATGCTGTTGTTGCGCAGGTTGCCCGGGGCGGCCGGCGCGCCAAACCAGGTGCTCTGGTTGGCTGCACCAGACGCATCGGTGGGCTTGATGCGCTCCACCTTGCTCCAGGCCACCGCGGCGCTGGCGCCGGCCATAGAGGCGGTGGTGGTGCCCATCACCGGCGTGGCTTCAAACTTGGCCGAGAACTTTTCCAGCGCCAGGCCACCCCACAAATTCGCCGTGGTGGTGTGCCAGGCGCCGCCCTGCTGGCGGCTGATGAAGCCGTTGGCCAAGCGGCCCATGTCGTCCCTCCAGGCCGGGTCGTCCAATACGGCCAGGATCAGGCGGGCGCTGTTGACATCACCGTTTTGCATTAGCCACCACCAGTAGTCGTCGCGCTCGGAGCTGAAGACCATCTTGGTGCCCTGGTAGCCGATGAGGCTGCGCAGGATTTGGCTGGCGTCTGCCAGGCGCTTGTCGCGCTCGGGTATATCGGCTACGCGCTTGAGGATGTTGAACCAGTCGATCACCGCATGCGTGGGCCACTGGTTGGGCGCGATGGTGATGCTGTTCAGCATTCTTGCATTGGCCTTGCCGTAGCGCGACAGGGCTTCTATGGCGGCCAGTTTGCGCACATCCAGGTCTTTGCGCGGACTCCAGAAGTCGCGCTGGATGCGGCCCTCCACGAAGGCGATCAGGCCGCGCTGCATGGGCGCCAGTACCTCGTCGCCCAAGGCAAAGGCCGGGTTGATGCTGGCGGCCTCGTGCGTTGCGGCCAGCACATAGGCGGTCAGTGTGTCGCTGCCATGGTTACTTTCGCCATCACGCGGCGGGAAGTAGCTGGCCAGTCCGTCGCTGTCCAGGTAACTGGGAATTTGTGCGGCCACCGTTTGCCACAGCTTGCCGTCGCGCAGGCCTACGGCCTTGCTGGTCTTCTGCTCCAGGCAGGCAAAGGGGTAGTTGGCAAACCAGTCACGCACCCCCGGCAGGCCCTCGGCCAGCTTGGGCTGCAGGGACATCTTCAGGCCGCCCCGCGGCCTTCCATTCGCGGGCAGGGCGTCTGCGGGTGGGTTCACTTCCAGGCTCAAGGGGGCATCGATTTGAACCAGCGTGGCCTGCTGCACTGTGAGTGGCACGGCCGGGATGATGCGCTGACGCGTCTTGAGCGCATCGCGCGCGCCGCTGACCGTGTCCCTGGCCTCAATCTCCCACAGGATGGCCTCAGCACGGGTCAGCGCCAACTGCGCAGGCGCTGTCACGTTCCATGCCACCTCGCGCGCATCGCCTGCGGGAATGTCTACCGTCTGTGCTGCCAGCTCCCGCAAGGTAGCGCGTGGTGTCACCAGCACCTTCATGGCATTTTTGGTGGTGTTGCGCAGCGTCAGCTGGGCGCGGAACTGGTCATCCTCACGCACCAGGGGCGGCAGGCCGCTGATGATTTGCAAATCCTGCGTGCTGCGTATGGACGTGGAGCCCCTGCCAAACAGGCCGGTGGAGGCATCGGCAACGGCCACGATTTTGAAGGTGGTGAGCGCGTCATTCAGCGGTACCGTAACCGTGGCACTGCCATTGGCATCCAGCTGCACGCGCGGGTTCCACAGCAGCAAGGTGTCCAGCAGCTCGCGCGCGCCACTGTGGCCACCGCCGCCGCCAGCCGGCACAGCCTTGCGGCCGTAGTGCCGCCGGCCAATGATTTCCATTTGCGCAGTGGAAGTTTCAACGCCCCAGGAGCGGCGCTGCAGCATGGACTCCAGCAGGTTCCAGCTGTCATTTGGCATCAGCTCCAGCAGGGCCTGGTCCACAGCGGCCAGGGCCACCTCGGCATTCGCGGCGGGCTGGCCGTTGGGCAGCTTGACCTGGATCTGCACCTGCGCCTTGCCGCGCACGGGGTAGCTTTCCTTGTCGGCTTTCAGGCTCACGGCCAGTTGATGGGCCTGGGTGCCTACGCGGATCTCGGTCACGGCCAAACGAAATGCCGGCTTGCTCAGGTCCACCAGGGCGGTGGGCGCAACGTATTCGCGGCCCTCGTACCAGAAGCTGGTCCACCATTCGCGCGGGGCTTTGTAGCCCCAGGTGAAAAAGCTGTACCAGGGCACTTCGCGCAGGCGCCCGCGCAGGGCCAGCACGCTGACATACACATTGGGGCCCCAGCTGTCCTGAATCTTCAGCTGCACCGTGGGGTCCTGGCCATTGAGCTGCACCACCTGGGTTTGCAGAATGCCTTCGCGCTCTACCGTGAGCAGGGCGGTGGCAAAGCGAAACGGCATGCGCACCTGAAACTTTGCGGTCTCGCCAGGCTGGTAGCTTTTTTTCTCGGGCAGCAGGTCAATGCGGTCGTGGTTCTCGCCACCAAACCAGAGCTCGCCCTGCTTGGTGACATACACCGAGCTGGCAGCCTGGATGCTGTTGCCGGCCGCGTCCTTGGCGGTGACCACCAGTTCCACCTCGCCGGCTTCGGCCAACGCGGTGTCGCACAGCAGCAGGCCGCGGCTGTCGCTCTTGCCCGCGCAAACACTTCCCAGGTCTTTCAGCGTGGTCTTGTTGTCATAGGTGTAGAAGCCGCCCACCATGCGCTTGCGTGTGGTGGTGGTGATGCGCGCCGTGGCCCGCACTTCCAGCGCCACGCCCTCTTTGGCTTTGCCATTCAGGTTCAGGTCCAGCGCCAGGGCCTGGAACTTGATCTGCTTTCCGCTGGACACCCAGCCTTCGGTCTTGATGCCGGCCACCACCGCCGCCGGCCACAGGGTGCGCGTGCTGCGGATGGTCTGCACTTCGCCGTTCGGGTCCGCGTACGTGGCTTCCAGCAGCAGGTCTTGCGGCTGGCGGCTTTGCGGTACCTCGGCAAGGGTGGTCTTGCCTGCGCCGTTCTTGTCCAGGGTGAGGGGCAGCTTGTCGGCTATCACCCGGCTGTCGGTGTCGCTGCTTTCGGTCTCTTCATCACCGGCTGACACCGTGTCCTTTTTGCCGCGTGGTGCTGCAAAGCTGAAGGCATCGAAGTCGGCAAAGCCCAGGTATTTGGTTTTGACCAGGGCCGATACCCGCACCGGCAGGTTCACCGCCGGTCCGCCCGCTACGTAGTTCACCTGTACGTCCACCGGCACGGTCTTGGCGTTGACCAGTTGCTCCTTGGCCGCAGGGCTGACGCGGCCCTCCAGCACCGGCAGGCGGAACTCTTCCACCCGGAACTGGCCGGTGACGTAGATCAGCCCCTTGCTCTCGCCCAGCAGTGCAATGGAATACGTGCCCAGCTTGGCTGCTTGGGGAATGGCAAAGCTGCTCTCTGCGCTTTTGCCGCCGGTGGCGGTATTGCGCCATACCAGGGCTTGCTTGTATTGCTGGCCACTGCCCTCATGGGTGAGCACCAGGGTGGTGGGGTAGTCCGTGGGCAGGCCAAAGCCCTGGCTGGTTTCCGTGCGCAGCAGGTGCTTCATGGACACGGTTTCGCCAGCGCGCAGCAGGCTGCGGTCCAGGATGCTGTGGGCCCGCGCATCGGACTGCGGGTTGTGGTTGGTGTACAGGTTGAAGCGCCAGGGCTCTATCCCCTTGTTCCAGTCGCTCCAGGTAAAGGCCAGGTCTTCCACCACTCCTTTGCCATCGCCCGCAGGCTGCTGGGCGCGGGCACTGACAAAGTAGGCTTGGGCCGAGTTGCCTTCGTCATCCCCATCTCCCTGGCGGCAAGCGGGTGGCTGGGGTGACAGGCCGTTGAGTGTGGCCACGCCCTGGGCATCGGTCTTGCCCGTGGCAACTTCTTTTCCATGGCAGTCGGACACGCGCACCACGGCGCCGGCCACCGGCATGCCCTTGTCCAGCGTGGTCACCCAGGCCAGGGCGTTCTCGCGCCCCAGCTTGAAGTGCACACCCAGGTTGGTCACCAAAGCGGAGGTGCGTACATACATGGTGCGGCCCTCGCCATGGCGCGTGT
>JAYVNF010000073.1:0-2206 GCA_043758575.1 Rhodoferax sp. | reverse complement strand
TGGGCCAGGGCGGCCCCGTCATCGGTGGCAATCGCCACGTTGTGCGCCAGATCGACCAGGGCTTGGGTGGTTTGCAGCCCCGCTGCTGCAAGCGGCGTGGGCGCCCGCACATAAGTGCCATCGCCTATGCGCGCCGTGGCCAGGCCGCGCTGCTCCAGCAGCCCATAGGCATGGCTGACCGTGCCAGCGGTGACGCCCAGGCGCTGGGCCAGCTTGCGCTGCGGTGGCAGGCGCTCGCCGGTGGGCAGCTGTCCGTTCAGAATGGCCTGCGCCAGCTCATCGGCAATCGCCAGGTAACGGGGTTTGCTGCGGTCCTGCAAGCAGGCCGGGTTGATCAGGTTGTCTGCGGGCACAGCGGCGCTTCCCTGGTGAATGTGCAATTACTCAAGATGGTTGCATGGGTGGCATGCAATCCTGGGCATAGTATCTTGCAATGAATGCATTCGACTACATCATCGTGGGCGCAGGCTCAGCCGGCTGTGTGCTGGCCAACCGTTTGAGCGCCGACGGCAAGCACCAGGTGCTGCTGCTGGAGGCCGGTGGCTCCGACCGCAGCCCGCTGATCCAGGTGCCCCTGGGCTACGGCCTGACCTTTGCCGACCCCAAGTACAACTGGATGTACACCACACAGCCCGACCCGGCCCTGAACGGCCGCAGCTCTTTTTGGCCACGCGGCAAGGTGCTGGGCGGCAGCAGCTCGCTCAACGCCATGGTCTATGTGCGCGGCCAGCAGGCCGATTACGACGGCTGGGCCGCCGCTGGCAACGTGGGCTGGAGCTGGAAGGACGTGCTGCCCTATTTCAAGAAACACGAGGACCATGTGTTTGGTGCCAGCGAACACCACGGCGCCGGCGGCGAGCTGCGCGTGAGCGATTTCACGGACCAGGTGCACCCCTTGTGTGAACGCTTTTTACAGGCCGGCCAAAAGCTGGGTTTTGCCCGCACCAGCGACTTCAATGGTGCGCAGAAGGAAGGCTTTGGCCTGTGGCAGATGACAATTCGCAACGGCGTGCGGGCCTCCAGCTCCAACGCCTTTTTGCGCCCGGCCTTGCAGCGCAG
The DNA here is from genome assembly GCA_043758575.1 of Rhodoferax sp. Taxonomy (GTDB): domain Bacteria; phylum Pseudomonadota; class Gammaproteobacteria; order Burkholderiales; family Burkholderiaceae_C; genus Allorhodoferax. The sequence continues at coordinate 1,147 of JAYVNF010000073.1, read as the reverse complement.
CAACCTGACCTTGAAAACCCAGGCCCACGTCACCCGTGTGCTGATAGACAAGCTGAAAGCGGTGGGCGTGGAGTGCCTGGTGGACGGTGTGGCGCAGACCTTTACGGCACACAAGGAAGTGATTCTCTCGGGTGGTGCCATCAACTCGCCGCAGCTGCTGCAGCTCTCCGGCATTGGCGACCGTGCGCTACTGGAGCACGTGGGAGTGCCCCTGGTGCTGCATGCACCGGCGGTGGGCCAAGGTTTGCAGGACCATCTGTGCGTGTCCTACTTCTTCAAATCGCGCGTGCCCACGCTCAATGACACGCTCTACCCCTGGTGGGGCAAGCTGTGGGCGGGAGTGCGCTATCTGTTCACCCGGCGCGGGCCACTGGCCATGAGCGTGAACCAGGCCGGTGCTTTTGTGCGCAGCCGCCCCGGTCTTGCGCGGCCCAATCTGCATCTGTATTTCAACCCGATCAGCTACAGCGCGGCCACCATAGTGCCCGGGCGTTTCAAGATCACCAACCCGGACCCGTTCTCGGCCTTTCTGATTTCCTTCAACACCTGTGTGCCGACCAGCCGCGGCAGCGTGACCATCACCTCCAGCAATCCGCTGGACAAGCCGCGCATAGTTACCAACTTCCTGAGCACCGAGCATGACCTGCGCGACATCGTGGAAGGCTCGCGCATGGTGCGCAGCATTGCCAACAGTGCGCCTTTGTCGGAGGTGTTGTTGAGCGAGCATTTGCCGGGGGCTGCTGTGCAGTCGGATGCGGAGATTTTGGCGGACTTTCGCGCGCGGGGTGGGTCGGTGTACCACGCTTCTTGCACCTGTGCGATGGGGGTGGATCCTGTGACTTCGGTTGTGGACGCGCGCTTGCGGGTGCATGGGATTGCTTCTCTTCGCGTTGTCGACGCTTCGGTGTTTCCTACGGTGACTTCGGGGAATACGAATGGGCCGGTGATGATGGTGGCGGAGAAGGCTTCTGAAATGATTCTTCAGGATAATTTGTGATGTTGGCTAGGCTTGGTGATTCTTCTTGCGGTGCTGGCTGGGTTTCGGGCTGGCAGCCGACTTACTTTCTCTTGCTTCGCCAAGAGAAAGTAAGCAAAGAGAAGGCGAGCCACCGCCAGGGCCGCTGCGCGGTTCCTTGCACTGCTCGCA
>JAYVNF010000072.1:0-2212 GCA_043758575.1 Rhodoferax sp. | reverse complement strand
CCCTCAGGGCCCTTGTACATCGCACCATTGGCACCTACGGCCAGGTAGTTCACCGTGGCGTCACTGGCGGTGCCCAGCGCCACGCCGTTCAGGTCACCCGTGCCCAGTGTCGTGGTCCCGGCTATCCAACTGCTGCCGGCAGCACGCGGAACAGCCGACACCGATGCCGTTTGCGCACCGCCCGGACCGCCACCGGTGCGGCCATTCATGGCAAAGGAATAGGTCACACCATTGGTCAGCCCGCTGATCACGTAAGGCGAGCTGATGTTGCTGGCCCAGATATGGCCGGCCGGTGGGTTTTTGATGTCGATGGCTGCAGCGGTGGGGGCATACATCAGCCAATACTGCACACCCGCGTCGGCCTGCCAGCTGATGGTGACCTGGCCATTGCCAGGTGTGGCGGTGATGCCGCCGGTCGGGGCGGACGCGGAACTGCCCGCAGCGCCGCCGCAGGCGGCCAGCACCAGCAGCAGGCACAGCGCAAACACGCGCTGCCAGAATGAGAACTTCAACATAACTACCTTTTCCTATTCAATCCATCGGGCCGTTCAGGGCGAGCGGTGCAGCCTGGGGGAGGACAGCGCCACCACCATATCGCTGGTAGCCTCATCCACCGCGGGGTTGCGTTGCAGCACGCCGCCGGTGCCCAGCAGTTTACGCAACTGTTGTAAATCTTTGACGCTGGGCGCCACTTTAATCTGCGCCAGCGCGGCGGACGTGTTGCCACCCTGTATCAGGCTGGCAACTTTGGTGGCCCAAGGGCTTTGGCGTGTCATGGTGGTGTTTGGCTGCGGTGTAGTGCGCCATTATGACCAGAGCCGCGCCGGGCTTGACTCCAGGTAGGTCAGGTAGACCCGCACTTCAAACTCCAGCTGGTGGTAATCGGGTTCCATATAGCAGCACAGCTTGTAAAAATTCTTGTCGTGTTCGCGCTCACGCAGGTGGGCCAGTTCGTGCACGGCAATCATGCGCAAAAATTCGATGGGCGTGTCCTTGAACAGGGAGGCAATGCGGATTTCGCGTTTGGACAGCAGTCGCGAGCCCTGCACCCGGGAGACGGTGGTGTGGGTGCCCAGCGCGTTTTTCACCACCTGCAGCTTGTTGTCGAACAGCACCTTGCTCAGTGGCTGCGCCCCTTTGAGGTAGTCCTGCTTCAACTCCTGCACATAGGCAAACAGCGCACGGTCGTCGCGCATGCCGTGGCTTTGCGGGTATTTTTTGAGCAGCCAGGGGCCGAGCTTGTCGGTCTGCAGCAGACTTTGGACTTGCTTCACGGCATCTTCGGGATAGCCGTTCAGGTAGGACACACTCATTTGCGGGCCATGCGCATGGCCATCAGGCCGGCGACCAGGATGATGGCCGCACCCACGAATGTGGTGAAACGCGGCACCTCGGCAAAGAACAGGTAGCCCCACAGCGGCGCCCACAAAATGCCGGTGTATTCAAAGGGCGTGACCGTGCTGCTGCGGGCCACGCGGTAGGCCGCTGTGAGAAACATGGTGCCGGTGGCGGCCACCACACCACAAATCCCAATCAGCAGGCCGTCGCTCCAGCTTGGCAGTACCCAGGGCCGCACCAGAAAAGCCACGCTGGGGTGCGTGGCGTGTTCAATGCCTGCCAGATGCAGCACGCCCGCAGCCAGCGCCGCACCCAGCAGAAAGAAGCCGTTTTGGTAAAAAGCCATGACCGAGGTGGGCAGTCGGTTGCCCATCTTGCGCGCCATCAGCATGGCTGTGCCATACAGGGCCGCCGACACCAGCGAGAGCAGGGCGGCCGGCTCGAACAATCCGGTACCCGGCTGCAACATCACCAGTACCCCGGCAAAGCCCAGCACCACGGCGGCCCAGACCTTCCAGCCAATGTGCTCACCCAACACCGGTGCGGCCAGCGCCGTTACAAACAGCGGTACGGTGAAATACAGCGCCACCGCATCGGCCAGCGGCAGTGCCGGAAAGGCCATGTAGTAGGCGGTGTAGGCGCCCAGCATGATCAGGGCCCGCAGGGCCAGCGCCAGCAGGTGGGAGGACGAGAGCAGGCTGCGCCAGCCCACCTCCCGGTGCACCAGCACCAGCAGAATCGGCAGCCCTATGCAGGAGCGCAGGAACACCACTTCGGTGAGCGCATAGCCGCCGCTGACCTGCTTGATGATCGCGTCCTGCAGCGAAAAAATGAAGACGCCAAAGCACAGGTACAGAATCCCGTGGCCGGATTG
>JAYVNF010000071.1:0-2213 GCA_043758575.1 Rhodoferax sp. | reverse complement strand
CACATGTTTGATGAGTTCAGCCGGCAAGAGACCGCATTGCTCAGCGAATACCTGGAGTGCTTTGGTGTGCCGCGCGACTCCGTCGTGGTGCGCGAGGGCGATGAGGGCGACTTCCTGGCCATTCTGGTCACCGGCAAGGCCGTGATCCTCAAGGGCGAGGAGGGCGCGCAAAGGGTGATGCACGAGCTGGAGCCGGGCGAGATGATTGGCGAGATGTCCCTGATCGACAACCAGCGCCGCTTTGCCAGCTGCGTCACCACCGAACCCAGCGACTTTGGCGTCCTCACCCGCGATGGCTTCAACGCCCTGCTGGCCGACCACCCGCGCCTGGGCAACAAATTCATGCTGATGCTGTTGCGTCTGAGCACTTCCAAACTGCGGCACGCTGCCGAACACATGTCGGGTGACATGGTCAACGGAGCTATCTAGCACGCTATGCACATTATTCGTCCTTGCCTGTTTGCGGGTGTTGTGGTTTTGGGTTCTGGCGCCGCGCTGGCGCAATCGCAAGCGCCCGACACGCTGCGGTTTCGTGCCAATGTGGGCACCACCAGCAGCGACAATTTTTTCAACGCCCCCAGCGCGCCGGTGTCCGAGCGCACCACCTCCGAGACGCTGGGCGTCACGCTCTCGCTGCCCTACAGCCTGCAGCGCTTTGAGTTGGATGCCAGCATGGTGGCCAACCAGTACCAGACCTATAGCAACTTCGACTTCACCGGCACCAACTTCAATGGCACCTGGTTCTGGAGCGTTACACCGCAGCTGCACGGCACACTCAATAGCACACGCACCGAGAGCCTGAACGCCCCCTCCGACAGCGTGAACCCCACGCTGCGCAACAAGAGCACGGTGATGAACACCGCCCTGGCCGCCGCCTATGAGCTGGGCGGCCCCTGGCAGCTCACCGCCGGTGCGGTGAACAGCAACACCCAGAACGAACGTGCCGTGATCGGCCAAAGCGCCGACAACCGCTCCACCGGCGTCAATGCGGGCGTGCGCTATGCCTTAGGTTCGGGCAACTCCCTGGCCTATTTCCGCCAGGTGGCCAGTGGCGAAAGCAGTGCCACCTACACACTCACCACCGATGATGTGGCCGTGGTCTGGGTGCTCAGTGGCAACACCACGCTCAATGCGCACCTGGCTTCCATCCAGCAGCGCTTTGATGGCACACCCCAGTTCGACTTCAGCGGCACCGCAGGCGGCGCCAACCTGGTCTGGCGCATCACCGGCAAGACCTCGCTGACCGCCGCCTGGCAGCGCGAGCTGGCCAGCTACCAGACCACTGGCGCAAGCTACACCCAGACCGACAGCTTCAGCATCGCCCCGGTGTGGCAGATCAGCCCCATCACCTCGGTGCGCATGCAATACCGCTCGGGCCTGCTGACCGACCAGGGCAACCCCTTTGGCACCTCCTCTACGCGGCAAGACCGCCTGCAAGACACCTCGCTGTCCTTCAGCTGGCAGCCCTACACGCAGCTGGGCCTGACGGCCAGCGTGGCCCAGACCAGCCGCAGCTCCAATGTCGCCAACACGGATTTCAAGACCCAGCTGATTTCCTTAGCAGCGGTGTTCAGTTTCTAGTTCGCCACAGCCGTTCGCTTTATTGGTCTGCATGCCCGTATCTTTTGCACTGCCTCGCTCCCTCCTGGTCGTATGCCTGTGCTGCGCGACCCTCTGGCTGGCAAGCGGCTGCAGCAACAAGGACCCGGAGGCGGCAAAAATAGTTGCCAATGTAGACGGTGAAGAAATCAACCTGCGCCAGCTCAACGCCTTGCTGGCCAGAGCCCGGGACGTCACACCCGAGAACATCGGCAGCATCAAGGCCGACATTCTGGGCAATCTGGTGGAGCAGCAACTGGCAGTGAACCTGGCGCTGGCCAAAAAGCTGGACCGCAAGGCCGATGTGGCCAACGCCATCGATGCCAGCCGCCGCGAAATCCTGGCCCGCGCCGCGCTGGACCAAATCATTGCCGAGGCGCCCAAGGTCGGCGAGGAAGAAGCCAAGCGCTACTACAACGACAACCCGGCCCTGTTTGCAGAGCGGCGCATCTTTAGTTTGCAGGAATGGGTGTTCAAAAAGCCCATGGACAATGCCGACAAACTGCGCGCCCAGTTGGCCAGCAGCAACCGCGCCGACACCATGGCTGCCTGGTTGAAAGACAAGAAGCTGGAGTTCACCAACAGCAGCCGCACCCTTGCCGCAGAAGAAATTC
>JAYVNF010000070.1:0-7039 GCA_043758575.1 Rhodoferax sp. | reverse complement strand
TCCAACGTTCACACCTTTGGTGAATAAGAGGAGCCACTATGCAATTTTCTCGTTCCACCCTTGCCGCTCTGGTCTTGTCCATTGGAGCCGCTGGCATGGGCACAGCCCTGCCCACAATGGCCGCCGAGGTAGCGGTCGCCGCCCATCCGGGCTCGGTTGAACGCGCCAAAGCCGGGCGCGCCACCGAACTGCTCGATGCGGCCGTGGCCTACCTCAAACGCAATGGCACGGCCCAGGCCTTTGCGGCCTTTAACGACCCCAAGGGCAGCTTTGTCTACGGCCCCTACTTTGTCTATGTGGTGGACGGCGATGGCTTCATGCATGCCAATGGCGGCAACCAGTTCTCCCTGGCCGGCCACAATGTGATCGACATGCGCGACGCCGCTGGCAAACCGCTGGTGCGTGACCTGCTGGCAGCGGCGGCGAAGTCGCCCACCGGCTCTGTCGAGTACCGCTGGCTCAACCCCGAAGACAACCGCATCGAAGTCAAGACCAGCCTGTACCACCAGGTCGATGGCTATGTGGTGAGCGTGGGCTACTACACGCCGCGCGCCAACCGGGCTGAGGCCCAGGCGCTGCTGGACCGGGCCGTGGATTTCCTCAAGAGCAACCAGCCCGACACCGCCTTTGCCAGCTTCAGCAACCCGCGCGGTGGCTTTGTGCAGGACGACCAGTATGTGTTTGCCATCGGCATCGAGGACGGCAAATACCGCGCCTCGGGTGCGGCGCCCCAGCTCAATGGCATGGATGTGCGCGGCATGCGCGACGCCGCCGGCAACACCCTGTTTGAAGAGATGATTGCCCTGGCCCGCAAATCGGGCAGCGGCACGGTGGACTATGTCTGGCGCAACCCGGCCACCAATGCGGTGGAGTCCAAGCACACGCTGATCCAGCGCGTGGGGGATGTGCTGCTGGGCGTGGGCTACTACACCAAGTAAGCCTTTGAAGACTGGGGAAAACGCCGGGTAGCTGGCGTCGCCTTTTATCAACAGACGGTCGTAACAACGGGAGACGGGTCCGCGCGCAGGCTCTAGGATGCGTGCACCATGAGCGATATCCCCACCCTGCGCAAAGACCTGACCACCGCCTTCCGTTGGGCCGCACGGCTCAACTTGCATGAGTCAATTGCCAACCACTTCAGCGTGGCCACCAACGCCTCGGGCAGCCAGTTTTTGCTCAACCCGGTGGGCAGCCATTTCTCGCGCATACGCGCCAGTGACTTGCTGCTGCTGGACGCCAACGACCCCGCAACCCAACAAGGCGAGAACGCCCCCGACCCCACGGCCTGGAACCTGCACGCCGCCCTGCACCAGGCCCTGCCACAGGCGCGCTGCATTCTGCACACGCACATGCACAACGCCACCGTGCTGTGCTGCCTCAAAGACTTTGAATTTTTGATGCTGGACCAGAACGCCTGCCGTTTTCACCAGCGCATTGCCTACGACCGCGGCTACGCCGGCATGGCCCTGGACGCCGACGAGGGCGCGCGGGTCGCGACCCTCATGGGCCAAGGCAAAAGTGTGCTGTTCATGGGCAACCACGGTGTCATCGTGGTCGGCCCCACGGTGGCGCAAGCCTTTGACGAGCTGTACTACCTGGAGAAGGCCTGCGCCCTGCAGGTCTCTGCCCTGGCCACCGGGCGCGAACTCGCCCTGATCCCCGAGGCTGTCGCCGCACGCGCCTGCCGCCAGTGGAACGATTACCCCACGCGCTTTTCCGCGCTTCATTTCAACGCCTTGCAAACCATCCTCAACCAGGAAGAACCGAACTACCCAACATGAACCCACACATCATCATTACCTGCGCCGTGACCGGCGCTGGCGACACCGTTGGCAAGAACCCCCATGTGCCGGTGACACCGCGCCAGATTGCCGACGCAGCCATTGAAGCCGCCAACGCCGGTGCCACCGTGGTGCACTGCCATGTGCGCGATCCGCAAACCGGCAAAGGCAGCCGCGACCCGGCGCAGTACCGCGAGCTCATGGAGCACATCAAAAATTCCGGTGTGGACGTCATCGTCAACCTCACCGCCGGCATGGGCGGCGACCTGGAAATCGGCGCGAATGAAAACCCCTGCAACTTCGGCCCCGGTACCGACCTGGTCGGCCCGCTGACCCGCCTGGTGCATGTGGAAGAGCTGCTGCCCGACATCTGCACCCTGGACTGCGGCACGCTGAACTTCGGCGATGGCGACACGATTTACGTCTCCACCCCAGCCGCACTGCGCGTGGGTGCCAAGCGCATCACCGAGCTGGGTGTGAAGGCCGAGCTGGAAATTTTCGACACCGGCCACCTGTGGTTTTCCAAACAGATGATCAAAGAGGGCTTGCTGGTGGATCCGCTGTTCCAGCTCTGCCTGGGCATTCCCTGGGGCGCACCCGCCGACACCACCACCATGAAGGCCATGGTGGACAACCTGCCCACAGGTGCTACCTGGGCCGGCTTTGGCATTGGCCGCATGCAAATGCCCATGGCCGCGCAGGCCATGCTCTTGGGCGGCAATGTGCGCGTCGGCCTGGAAGACAACCTGTGGCTGGACAAGGGTGTGCCGGCCAGCAACGGCAGCCTGGTGGAGCGCGTGATCAAGCTAATTGAATGCATGGGCGCCAAGCCCATGACGCCGGCTGAAGGCCGCGTGAAGATGAATCTGAAGAAACGTTGAGCCGCGCTGATCGCACAACACCCGACAAGGAACACGACATGACTTTCAAAACCGACATCAAGACTTTTGCCGCCCTGGGCACCGGCGTCATCGGCAGCGGCTGGATTGCCCGCGCCCTGGCCAACGGCCTGGACGTGATCGCCTGGGACCCGGCACCCAATGCCGAAGCCAACCTGGTGGAACGCATCCGCAAATGCTGGCCCGCATTGGTTGCCAACGGCCTCAAACCCGGAGCTTCACCCACGCGCCTGCGCTTTGTGGCCACCGTGGAAGAGTGCGTGAAAGACGCCGACTTCATCCAGGAAAGCGCACCCGAAACCCTGGCACTCAAGATCAGCCTGCACGCCAAGATCAGCGCTGCGGCAAAGCCCGATGTGCTCATCGCGTCCTCCACCTCGGGCCTCTTGCCCAGCGAGTTTTATGCGCAGGCCTTGCACCCCGAGCGCTGCGTCGTGGGCCACCCCTTCAACCCGGTCTACCTGCTACCGCTGGTGGAAGTGGTGGGCGGTGCAAAGACGTCGCCCGATGCCATTGCCGCGGCCATTGCCATCTACAAAAACCTGGGCATGAAGCCCCTGCATGTGCGCAAGGAAGTGCCCGGTTTTATTGCCGACCGCCTGCTCGAAGCACAGTGGCGCGAGGCCCTGCACCTGGTCAACGACGGCGTGGCCACCACCGGCGAGATTGATGACGCGATTCGCTACGGCGCTGGCATCCGCTGGTCCTTCATGGGCAGCTTCTTGATCTACACATTGGCGGGTGGTGACGCCGGCATGCGCCACTTCATGTCGCAGTTCGGCCCGGCTTTGAAACTGCCCTGGACCAAGCTGGTGGCACCGGAACTGACCGAAGCACTGATCGACCAGGTGGTGGACGGCACCAAAGATCAGCTTGGCGCACACAGCATTGCCGAGCTGGAACGCTACCGCGATGACTGCCTGATGGCAGTGCAGGAAGCGGTGCGCGCCACCAAGATCAAGCACGGTATTTCGCTGGATGAATAAGCCCCTGTCCGCACCGCTGACTACCTGGCAGGGTGCGGTGTTGCCGGCCTGGGTGGACTACAACGGCCACCTCAACGATGCCTACTACCTGGTGGCCTTCAGCCTGGCCACCGACAGCCTGATGGCCAGCATCGGCCTGGACGCTGCCGGGCGCGCCGCCACCGGCCACACCATGTACACGCTGGAGGTGCACCTCAACTACGTGCAGGAAGTGCACGAGGGCGTGGCCATCGAAGTGCGCACTCAGATCCTGGGCGTGGATGCCAAGCGCGTGCACGTCTTCAACACCCTGCACCGCCAGGACGATGGCACCCTGCTGGCCACCAATGAGCAGATGCTGGCCAATATCGACGCCTCCAACCCGGACACAGGCCAGCGCACTGCGCCCTTTGCGCCTGATGTGGCTGCTGTGTTGCTGCCGCTAGCGCAGGCCCATGCGGATCTTCCACGGCCTGCGAATGCGGGGCGCAGCATTGCTCTGCCTTTGGCACGCAAGTAGCTTGTGCAAGAGTCACTTCTGGACGCACGCCGCCGTGGTACTTCCCTCCGTTCGTGTCCCCCGCCCCTCGCGGGGCTCCTCCTTTATCTCACTACGGAAAGCACCACGCCGTCCTGCGTCCGCCTGCGTGGTTGGTGCGCACGGGTGTGAATACATTGGGGTCCCCCGGCACCGCGTGCCAACCGTGCAGGCTGCCGGGGGCAGTGGGGTGGAGGTTTCCGGTAGGTAAAGGAGGAGCCTCGCAGGGGCGGGGGACACGGACGGAAACATCCACCCCACTGGCCCAGGCGTACAAAAGGAAGACAAAACATGACCGATCAACACATAAACACAGGACGCATCACCACCCCGCTGGAAAACACGCCCGCCCAATCGTGGGACGCCAGCGCGCCCATCCCCGCACCGCTGCAGCTGCACAACCCCACCGTGCTGCCGCAATGGGTGGACTACAACGGCCACATGAGCGAGTCCTGCTTTTTGCTGGTGTTTGGTGACAGCTCGGATGCGTTCTTCCGCTTCATCGGCATTGACGAACGCTACCGCGATGAACAAGGCCTTTCGCTCTACACGGTGCAGACGCAAATCCACAACATCCGCGAAGCCTCCGTTGGCGAACCTCTGCGCCTCACGCTGCAAGTGCTGGATGCGGATGAGAAACGCGTGCACATCTTCCACAGCATGTACCACGCAGACAGCGGCGACTTGCTAGCCACCGGTGAGCAAATGCTGGTGCATGTGGACATGCAGGCTGGGCGCGCTGCACCTATGCCGGCTTGGCTGCTGGAACACGTGCAAGCCATACACAAAGCCCACGCCGTGCTGCCGCGCCCGCCTCAAGCCGGTGCCGCCATCGGCATACGCCGGCACCCTAATACATTCAAAGAGAGCAGACCATGCATTTCGAACTCAGCCATGAACACACCATGCTGGTAGACACGGTGCGCAGCTTTGTAGAGACCGAGCTCTACCCGCACGAAGACCTGGTGGAGCAGACCGACGAGATACCGCCCGAGCTGGCCGCACAGATCCAGGCCAAGGCCATCGAGGTCGGCCTGTATGCCGCCAACATGCCCGAAGAACTGGGCGGCGGCGGTCTGGACAACTTTGGCGTGACGCTGCTGGAGCGCGAACTCGGCCGAGCGTCTTATGGTTTGCAAATGTTGATTGCGCGGCCCAGCAACATCTTGCGCGGCTGCACCGGCACACAAATTGAAGAGTATTTGTTGCCCACGATTCGCGGCGAGCGCCACGACTGCCTGGCCATGACCGAGCCCAACGCCGGCTCGGATGTGCGCGGCATGCTGACCACCGCCGTGCGCGATGGTGACGACTACGTCATCAACGGCAGCAAGCACTTCATCAGCCATGCCGACATGGCCGATTACGTGATTCTGTTTGCTGCCACTGGAACGGAAGACACCAAGGCCGGCCCGAAGAAAAAGATCACCGGCTTTCTGGTGGACTTTGACACGCCGGGCGTGACACGCCGGCGTGGTCCGAGTTGTGTATCGCACCGCGGCTACCACCAGTGCGAACTGTTTTTTGACGACGTGCGCGTGCCGGTGGGCAAACGCCTGGGCAAAGAAGGCAAAGGCTTTGAGCTGATGGGCGAGTGGCTGGGAGCCACCCGCCTGACCGTGGCAGCCACCAGCGTGGGCCGGGGTCGCCGCGTGCTGGAACTGGCCACCGAATGGGCCGCCACACGCAAGCAGTTTGGTCAGCCCATAGGCCGCTTTCAAGGCACCGGCTTCAAGCTGGCCGACATGGCCACCGAGTTGGAGGCCGCCGAACTGCTGACGCTGCAAGCCGCCTGGAAATGCGACCAGGGCCGCATGACGGATTCGGACGCCGCCATGGCCAAGCTGTTTGCCTCAGAAACCCTGGCGCGCATCACCGACCAGACCCTGCAGATCTTTGGCGGCATGGGCTTGATGGGCTCGCTGCCCATCGAGCGCTATTGGCGCGACGCACGGGTGGAGCGCATCTGGGACGGCACCAGCGAAATCCAGCGCCACATTATTTCGCGCTCCATGCTGCGTGCGCATGGCGCATGAGCAACGCCCGTCTGCAACAGCTGTTCTCCCCCAAGATCATCGCCGTCTTCGGCGGCAAGGCCGCCGCTGAAGTGATACGCCAGTGCCGCAAGCTGGGCTACAGCGGCTCCATTTGGCCGGTGCATCCCACGCGCAGCGAAATGGAAGGCCTGCCTTGTTTCAAGGACGTGGCCTCCCTGCCCGCAGCACCCGACGCCGCTTTTATTGCGGTACCGGCCCTGGCCACGGTGGAGCTGGTGCGCCAACTCAGCCGCCGTGGCGCGGGTGGCGCCATTTGCTATGCCTCCGGCTTTGCCGAGGTGGGCGTGGCGGGTCTGGCGCTGCAACAGGAGTTGATCACTGCTGCCGGCGACATGGCCCTCATCGGCCCCAACTGCTACGGCATGCTCAACTACCTGGACGGCGTGGCACTCTGGCCCGACCAGCATGGCGGCACGCGCGTAAACCGTGGCGTGGCACTGATCACGCAAAGCGGCAACATTGGCCTGAACCTCACCATGCAGCGCCGCGCCCCGCCCCTGGCCTACCTGATCACCGTAGGCAACAAGGCCGGCGACAGCATGGACGCCATCATCGATGCGCTCTTGCAAGACCCACGCGTGAGCGCCATCGGCATGCACATCGAAGGCCTGGACGATGTAGCGGCATTTTCCAGAGTGGCCCTCAAGGCCTTGCAAAAACGCATTCCACTGGTGGCATTGAAAGCCGGCAGCTCCGAGCTGGGCGCGCGCACCACCATGAGCCACACCAGCTCGCTGGCCGGCCCCGACAAGCTGTATGACGCGCTGTTTGCGCGCTGCGGCGTGGCGCGCGTGTTCGA
>JAYVNF010000069.1:0-7096 GCA_043758575.1 Rhodoferax sp. | reverse complement strand
GTAACGAATACCCGTTCTTGAACTGGATGAGCAAGCTGGGCTACAAGCCCGACACCGACATCAAGATCCTCAAGCAGGGCTTCAATGTGGACCCGCTGCTGCAGGACCAGGCCGCCTGCATCTCCACCATGATTTACAACGAGTACTGGCAGGTGGTGGACGCGGGTGTGAAGGAAAAAGACCTGGTCACCTTCTTCTATGAAAAAGAGGGCGTCTCCACCCTGGAAGACGGCCTGTACGTGCTGGAGCCCAACCTGAAAGACCCGGCCTTTGTGGCACGCATGGGCAAGTTTTTGAAGGCCACGCTCAAGGGCTGGGATGCTGCGGTCAAAGACCCCGAAGCTGCAGCCAAGGCCGTGGTGGCCGCCGACACCTCGGGCAGCGCCAACCTGAAGGTGCAAAAGCGCCAGATGGAAAACGTGGCCAAATTGATCAGCAACGCCGGCACCAAGAAGATTGGCTACCTGGAGCCCGCTGCGTTTGACCGCACCATCAAAGTCTTGCTGACCGGTGGTAGCGACCCGGTGATCAAGAAGGACCCGGGCAAGGCCGCCTACACCCACGCGGTGTGGGACGCAGCGCAGAAGTAGCAGCGAAGGAAAGCGCGCGCATGTCTGTCAAACCCCAAGCCGTGCGCGCCGCCAACCCGGCTGAGCCCGTGGAGGCTCAGTCCAAGGGCCTCATTCGCCAGACGAATGAGGCCCTGATTTTGTTGGGCGCAGAAAAGGTGTTTGCCCGCACCGGCTTCACAGGTGCCACGATGGCCGCTATCGCCGAGGCCAGCGGCCTGCCCAAGGCCAATCTGCACTATTACTTTGGCAGCAAGGACGTGCTCTACCGCGCCGTGCTCGCGCGCATCCTGAATGACTGGTTGGAGCCCACGCATGGCATCACCCAAGACGCCCAGCCGCGCGCCGCGCTGGAACAGTACATACGCGCCAAGATGCGCCTATCCGCCGAGCGGCCCGATGGCTCCAAGGTGTTTGCCAATGAATTGCTGCACGGTGCGCCTGTGGTCAAGGAACTGTTGGCAACGGAGCTGCGCCAGCTGGTGCTGGACAAGTCAGCCGTGGTGCAAGGCTGGATAGACGCTGGGCGCATGGCGACTGTGGACGCGTTGCACCTGTTCTTCACCATCTGGGCCGCTACGCAAACCTATGCCGACTTTGACGTGCAGGTCTGCGCTGTGCTGGGTACAGAGACGCTATCGACAAAAGACCATACGCGAGCGACAGAGCATGTGGTGGGCTTGATTCTCAGAGGTTGCGGTCTGTAGCCTCAGGCCGCTTAGAGGTCCAGTTCAGCACCCCGTATGCGCAACCATTCCTTGCGCTCCCGGTAATCCGGCAGGACCTTGTCTACCTCGTTCCAAAACGCTTGCGTGTGATCACGGTGATGCAAGTGGCACAGCTCGTGGACCACGATGTAGTCAATTACCGTGAGCGGTGCCATCAGGCACTTCCAATGAAAGTGCAAACTGCCGTCCGCCATGCATGAAGCCCAGCGATAGCCCATTTCCTTGATCTGCAAAGCACCTGGCGCCACGCCCAGCTTGCTCGCAAAGTGGGCCACCCGCTGTTTGAGCTTGGGCAGTCCCTTGGACTGATAGAAGACTTCAAAGGCCTGTTGCGCCGCCTCGGGTCCCCCGCTGTCTACCAGTGAGCGCAGCAGGCAGAAGCGGCCATCGGACGACACCACCACGGCAGCCTTTAAAAAACGCAAACGCTTCAGTAGCGCCATATCCGGTGTGGCCTGCCCCTGTTCCAACGCAATGCGTTCCAGCAGCGCTGGCCTCTATGCCATTGCGGTAGCGCACGCAGGCCAGCTTGGAATGGCACACCACCTGCGCCTTGAAACCATTGGGCAGTATGTTGTCGACGTAGTGCGTGACCAAATCCTTGGCAATCGCATTGATGCGGTTCTCGGCCTCCAGAATGTCACCGGTGGCACCGTACTTCTTTTTGATGGCCAGCAGCTCCTCTTCGCTGCGGTCTTTGAACAGGTCCTCAAAAGCCTGGTCGAAGGCATGCTTTTCCGTCAAGGCGCCGTCCGCCGTTTTGCCTTCGTACAGAATTTGCAGTGTCGCGCCATCGCTGACCGCGTCCCTCAGCCGGTAGGTGTCTATGTACTCGCCAAAGCGCTTGTGTGTCTTGTGCGCACCGTGGCGCTCGGTAAGCAGGGGTGTGCCGGTAAAAGCAATGCGGGTGGCGTTGGGGAAAGCCTCAAGCAGGTTGTTACCCAGATCCGAGCTTTGTGTGCGGTGCGCCTCGTCAATCATCAAAATAATGCGTTCCGACGTGTTCACCACGCCAAAGGTCCTTCCCGAAGGTAGGGCCAGATACGTTCCCAGCGCTTCTGCCACCGTGTTGGACAGCGTTTGCTTGTGCTCCTGAAACTTATGCACCATCACCATGTTGATGTCGGAGCTGTCGGTGGCCAGGTGCTGGCGCAGATCCTGCCGGCTTTCGATCACGTTCACGCGGCCGCCAATCAGTGTGGCGGTCTCGCCCAGTTGCTCTTCCAGGTCCTGCCGGTCGTTCACCAGCACGATCTTGTAATCGTTCAAGTCCCGACTGACGCGCAACATGCGCGCCAGAAACACCATGGTCAGCGACTTGCCCGAACCCTGCGTGTGCCAGACCACACCACTGCGCTCAATAGCCGTGCTGCCTGTGCGCAGGCGCTCCATGACCTTGTTGGCCGCGCGAAACTGCTGGTAACGGCACACCACCTTGACCCGGGGGCCGCCATCGGTATCCATGAACACCGTGCTGGTGCGCAAAATCTGCAACAGGTTGGGGCGGGTCAGCATGCCGGCAATCAGCTGCTGCTGTGCGTTCAGCCCGGTGCGCGCGCCATCGTCCGCGGGGTACAAGGTCTTCCAAGCATAAAAGTGTTCTTCCCCCGAGGTGATGGTGCCAAAGTCCGCCTCCAGCCCGCAGCTGCGCACCAGCATCAGGCTGCTGTGGAACAGGCGCGGCTCGCCTTCCTTCAAGCCGGCCGCCTCGGTCTCCTGGCGTTTGCCGCAATAGCGCTGCAGTTGCACAAAGGCCTCCTGCATCGGGTTGGCACAGGTCTCAGAGCCTTTTTTGCACTCCACCACACACAGCGGTATGCCGTTCACAAACAGCACGATGTCCGGAATGATGAAAGCCTTCACGCAACCCGGCGTGTCGATACGGAACTGGTTGATGGCGTGAAACTGGTTGTTCTCGGGAGTACGAAAGTCAATCAGCCGCACCACTGGGTCTGGCTCCTGGGTGCGCTCATTCACATCGACCTGCGCCTTGAACAGCAGCGCCTGGATCGCCTCATTGGCCTCCAGCAGTGTGCGGTTGGGCTGGCGCAGCAGCTGTTGCGCCAGGTCTTCCAGTTGCCGGTCTGTCAGCCATGCCTGCCCATCGTCACCTTGGTTGATGGCCCGCACCGAGGCCTTGAACACCTCCGGCAGCAGCCACTGCCGGAAATTGGCGCGCAGGCTGGGTGCGGCGTCTTGCGGCACGCCGCTGCCCTGGTCGATCACCGTCCAGCCCTGGGCGGCAAGCTGCTGCAGAAAGGGCAATTCGACTTCGCTGTATTCGCTCACGCAGGATCCCCTGTGTTTACCTGTCGCAAGAGTACGGACACATTCCTGGTGGCTTGCGGAGTCGGGTGTTTTCGCATGCTTATGTCTTCAACCGCTTCTGGACAGCTTTGGCTAGCTCGGCCATTTTTTCAGACACGCGCGCCATAGCAGACTGGTACACCACACTGTCCTCGCGCTTATCCACGGCCAGAACCATCACGATCAACACGTCATCCTGCACACCATAGACCAGCCGGTAGCCCTGCTTGTTGATTTTGATTTTGTAATGTCCTGCCAGCGCGCCATGCAGCGCCGCACCGGGAACATGCGGGTTGTCCAGCAGCTTCCTGAGCAACTTGCGCAGAGGCTCTTTTACCGAACCGTCCAGTCTCTGCCATTCAGCCCAGGCGCTAGGGACAAACTGCAACCGGTACTTGTATTTGCGTACCGGCTGTGTTGCCTTAGATGGCATCGATATCCACCTCCATAGCATGTGCCCTTTCACCCAAGCGCGCCAGCACGGTGCGCCCCAGTTCCTGATCGGCCAGCTCTTCCAGCATGGCCTCAAACAAGGCAGGCTCAATCATGTAAAAAGCCGCTTTGTTGTGGTTCAACACGGCCACCGGGCGGCGCTTGGCGTCGCGCAAAACGGCTGCCGGGTTCTTCTTGAACTCGGACATGCTGATCATGACGTCGGCGTAAATGGCTTCCATGACGGGCTCCTAAATAAGAGCTGATTATGGCGCTTAATAAATGGCGGCGCTATCCTCGCCCACTTCGCCGCATCTCACAAGGTCTCGTACACCCTGACATCCGTGGGTAGGTCAGCCAACGCCGTTTCAATGTGCTCCCGCACCAAAGGCCATGGCAATCCACCCAGTCCTGCGCCCAAGGCCGGTAGTGCGATGGACTGCACTGGGTGACTGATCAAAAAGTTACGCAGGTCCTGCAAACCGTCCACCACCCACTCCAGGCGAGAGGGGTCACGCCAATGCCGCTTGGTAGGAAAGTTAACAATCCAACGCGGCCCCGTCAGCTCGCCGGGTTCCGTCACCAACATGCGGCCGGTCTGCACCTGCCCGAGCTTGCATGCCTGGGCATAGGCGGCAAAGTTGGCGGGATAGACGTTGGTTCTGTGGGCTTGCTGGTTGGTAGCGTCTGGTGCCAGGGCCTGGACGATGGGCAGGTGCTGCTGCCACCAGGCTTGCAGCGTGTCCATGAATTGGGTGTGCCGCAGCGTGACACCGAGGTGGGTGTTGACGTGCTCGGCAATGGCGCGCCTGTCATGCAGGCTGGGAGCAAAGTCTGCGTAGGGCACGCCACTGGACGCTGCCGCGCGCGGTACAAAACAGGTTGCGCGCAGGCCGCTGTAGTTGTGCCAAAAGTGTTGCAGGGCATCGACTTCGCTCACCGGCACGCCGCCGTGCAAATGGGCGCGCACGTCATGCGGCTCGGGTGGCGGGGCGTTGTCCACGAAGCGGCGGATGTTGCAGTTGTAGCCTTCGGCGGCGATATCGGCCACGGGGACGCGGCGGGCATAGGCGGGTATGTCCTGTCCGGCACGGTAGGCGTGTACGACTTTGTCTATGTCTTCCGGACGCAAATGGTTTTGCGCCTTGCCCTCGCGGTATTCGCGGTCGGCGTTGATGAACAGCACGGTATTGCGCTCGGCAGCGCCGGACTTGTTGAGCACCAGAATGCAGGCCGGAATGCCAGTGCCGTAGAACAGATTGCTGGGCAGGCCGATGACGGCTTCCAGATAACCCTTGTCAATGAAGTACTGACGCGCCTCACGCTCTTCGCCGCCGCGGAACAGCACGCCGTGCGGCATGACGGTGGCCATGCGGCCGTCGCTCTGCAGCACGGCCAGCATGTGTTGCACAAACATCAGGTCGGCCTTCTTGCCCTTCTCTGGCATCCACACCGGAAAGCGGCCGGGGAACTTGATGTCCTTCTTGATGTAGTTCTGGCTGAACGGGGGGTTTGCCAGCACGCGGTGAAAGCGCATGAGCTGGCCGTCGTCTGCCTGATGCTGGGGTTCGCGCAAGGTGTCTTGTTGGCGGATGACGGCATGCGAGATGCCGTGCAGCAGCATGTTCATCTTGCAGATGGACCAGGTGGTGCCCATTTTTTCCTGGCCGTAGAGCGCCAGTTTGGAGGCGTCAGCACCGCATTCGCGCAGGTAGTCGCGTGCCTGGATCAGCATGCCACCGGACCCCACCGTGGGGTCGTACACGCTCATGTTCTCTTTGGGGTCGCAGATTTCCACGCAGATGCGCACCACTTCGGCCGGGGTATAAAACTCGCCGGCCTTTTTGCCGGCCGAGTCGGCGAAGTGCTTGATCAGCCATTCATAGGCGGCACCGAGCAGGTCGGGGAATTCGAAATCCTCATCCTTGAGGGGTATCTTCTCGAAGTTCTGGATGAAGTTGACCAGGGTGTCATCGTCCAGCGTGTTCTGGCCGATTTTCTTATTGAAGTTAATGTGCTTGAGCACATCCTGCAGGGCTTCGGCGTTGAACTCTTCCAGCTGTTCCAGGGCCTTGTTGAGCATGGTGCCCACGTTGTCCTTGGTGTGCTTGAGGGCTGGGTGGTTCACGACGGTGATCACGCCCTCCTTATCAGTCTGTTCTTCAGACCAGGGCTCGTTCCAGCGGGCGCGCTCGGGCACAAAGAAGTATTTGCCGGAGTACTGGTCCTGGTCTTCCAACAGGGCTGCAATGTCGGCGGCGCTCAGGCCATCGGCCTGGCCTTGTTTGCGGATTTCTGCGCGGCGCTGGCCAAACAGATCGCTGGCGCGTTTGAGGAACAGCATGCCAAGATGTATTCCTTGTACTCGCTGGCGTCCATGTTGCCACGCAGGTCGTCGCAGGCGGTGAGCAGCAGGTTTTCAAGTCGGGAGAGGGTGAGTTTGGCGCCGGGCATCGAAGGTGAGATTGTCAGGTTGGGGTCGTGTCACTGAGCATTTTGCCCCCAAACCCTCACGACATTGGCACAGACTTAGCCTGATTCTTTAGCGCTAGACACCATGAAATTCCAACACGCCATATTCGGATTTCATGGTGATTGCCAGACCGGCTCGTCCACAAACACGCGTGCCTTGCGCGGTGTCAGCACCAGGGTCTCGCCTTCCTTGAAGGCCGCATCGGCAAACTGCGTGGCCGCAATCTGGGCTTCGATGATGTCGCCGCTACCGGCAGCCGAGGCATCCAGTGGCAGCAGTTCCAGCCGGGCAATCGGCCCCACCACAATGGCACGCACCAGCTTGGCGGGAATGCCGCGCTGGGGCTGGTAGGCCTTGATGCCGTTGCCTTCACCGGCCTGGTAGCGGCGCACATCCAGATCATGCGGGCGCACGTAGGCAAAGGCCTTGCTGTCCTGGGTGGCGCTGTGCTCGGGGCTTTGCAGGCGCACGCCGTCATCACCGATCAGCATTTCGCCCTCGTGCGCGCGGCCGTGGAACAGGTTCACATCACCCAAAAAGCCGTAGACAAAGGGGCTGGCTGGATGGTCCCAGACCTGTTGCGGCGA
>JAYVNF010000068.1:0-2237 GCA_043758575.1 Rhodoferax sp. | reverse complement strand
CCGGCCAGCGGCACGCTCGGCGGCGTGGCTGAAAAAACCCGCGAGGCCATGCTGGTCTGCGAGGCCGCTGGCTTCGACATCGTGATTGTGGAAACCGTGGGCGTGGGCCAGAGCGAGACCGCGGTGCAGGGCATGAGCGACATGTTTGTGCTGATGCAGTTGCCCAATGCCGGCGACGACTTGCAGGCCATCAAAAAAGGCGTGATGGAGCTGGCCGATCTGGTGGTCATCAACAAGGCTGACATCGACGCCAATGCCGCTTTGCGGGCCGAGGCGCAGATCACTTCCAGCCTGCGCTTGCTGGGCACCAGCGGCAATCCGCATGACCCGCACAGTGAAAGCTACTGGCATCCCAAGGTGCTCAAGATGAGCGCCTTGCACGCACAAGGCCTGGATGCCTTCTGGGAAGCCGTCACCACTTTTCAGCGCCTGCAAACTGCCAATGGACTCATGGCCGAACGCCGCCAACACCAGGCCCTGGCCTGGATGTGGGAGCGCATAGACGCCGGACTGAAGCAGTCATTCAAGAGCAACCCGGCCGTACGCGCGCAACTGCCGGCTATTGCCGCTGCAGTGGAGGCCGGTCAGTTGGCCGCCAGCACCGCGGCCCGTACCCTGTTGGCAACGCTGCAAAGCAGTACGCCAGAAGCCAAGAATTAAGTTGACGACAAGAAAGAAGGAAACCATGCACGACATCCTGGAACAACTCGAAGCCAAGCGCGAACTCGCGCGCATGGGCGGTGGCCAAAAGCGTATTGATGCACAGCATAAAAAGGGCAAGCTTACCGCGCGCGAGCGCATCGAGGTGTTGTTGGACGAAGGCACGTTTGAAGAGTGGGACATGTTTGTCGAACACCGCTGCGTGGACTTCGGCATGGACGCGCAGAAGATTCCGGGTGACGGCGTAGTGACAGGCTACGGCATGATCAACGGCCGCCTGGTGTTTGTGTTCAGCCAGGACTTCACCGTGTTTGGTGGTGCCCTCAGTGAATCGCATGCGGAAAAAATCTGCAAGGTGATGGACCAGGCCATGAAGGTGGGTGCTCCGGTGATTGGCCTGAACGATTCGGGCGGTGCGCGTATCCAGGAAGGTGTGGCGTCTCTGGGCGGCTATGCAGAGGTGTTCCAGCGCAATGTCATGGCCAGTGGCGTGATTCCGCAGATCAGCATGATCATGGGCCCCTCGGCCGGTGGTGCGGTGTACTCGCCGGCCATGACCGACTTCATCTTCATGGTGAAAGACAGCTCCTACATGTTCGTCACCGGCCCCGAGGTGGTGAAGACCGTGACGCATGAAGAAGTCACGGCCGAAGAGCTGGGCGGCGCCATCACCCACACCACCAAGAGCGGCGTGGCCGACCTGGCGTTTGAGAACGATGTGGAAGCGCTTCTGATGCTGCGCCGCCTCTACAACTACCTACCGCTGAGTAACCGCGAGAAGGCCCCGGTGCGCAAGAGCGGCGACCCGATAGACCGCATGGACCTGAGCCTGGACACCCTGGTGCCGGACAACCCCAACAAGGCCTATGACATGAAGGAGCTCATCGTCAAGACCGTGGACGATGGCGACTTCTTCGAGATCCAGCCCGAGTACGCCAAGAACATCCTGATTGGCTTCGCCCGAATGGACGGCCAGACCGTGGGCATCGTGGCCAACCAGCCCCTCGTCTTGGCCGGCTGCCTGGACATCAAGAGCTCGATCAAGGCGGCGCGCTTTGTGCGCTTCTGCGATGCCTTCAACATTCCGGTGATCACCTTTGTCGATGTGCCCGGCTTCATGCCTGGTACGTCGCAGGAGTACTGCGGCATCATCAAGCACGGCGCCAAGCTGCTGTATGCGTATGCCGAGTGCACGGTGCCGAAGATCACCGTGATCACGCGCAAGGCTTACGGCGGTGCGTACGACGTGATGGCTTCCAAGCACCTGCGGGGTGATGTGAACATCGCCTGGCCGAACGCCGAGATCGCTGTGATGGGCGACAAGGGTGCGGTTGAAATCATCTTCCGTGAAGACAAGGGCGACCCGGCCAAGCTGGCTGCAAGGGAAGCCGAATACAAGGCCCGTTTTGCCAACCCCTTTGTGGCCGGCGCGCGTGGCTTTATTGACGACGTGATCCTGCCGCATGAAACCCGCAAACGCATTTGCCGTTCGCTGGTGATGCTCAAGGACAAGAAGCTTGAGAACCCTTGGCGCAAGCACGGGAACATTCCGTTGTGACCATGTTCTTGAAGACCGG
>JAYVNF010000067.1:0-2240 GCA_043758575.1 Rhodoferax sp. | reverse complement strand
CAGCAGCACGCCCACCACCGTCCAAAGTTGCCAGTTGAAGTACATGGCCAGCGAGGAGCCCAGCCAGTACCAGGCACCGTCGCGTACGTGCGCCTGGTGGCGCAGCTGGTTTTCCACCACCGCAAAGGTCTCGTCGGTGAGCCAGAAGGCCAGGGCCCAGCGCCAGCGCACCGGTAACTCCCGCGCATAGGGAAGCAGACTGGCGCTGTAGAGCGCATGGCGCAGGTTGACGACAAAGGTGGTGAGCCAGATCACGGGCAAGGCAGTGCCGCTGCCAATCAGGCTGACCGCTACAAATTGCGAGGATCCACCAAACACCAGCAGCGACATGCCAAGGGTGAGCCACGCCGGCAGACCACTGCCTATGGCCAGGGTGCCGAAGATCACGCCAAAGGGTGCGGCCCCCACCAGCATGGGAAAGGTGTCACGCGCACCGGCGATAAAGGGACGCCAATTCAAGGAATGCAAACCCGCACTGTCATATCGCTGGTCTTAAGGCTGTGCCTGGGCACCGTGCCTCAGGCAGTGCCGCCCACCGTCAGGCCATCAATGCGCAAGGTCGGTTGGCCCACGCCCACCGGCACGCTTTGGCCCTCTTTGCCGCAGGTGCCCACGCCGGTGTCGAGCTTCATGTCGTTGCCAATCATGCTGACGCGTTTCAGGCATTCCGGGCCGCTGCCCACGATGGTGGCGCCCTTGACCGGGTAGAGGATCTTGCCGTTTTCCACCCAGTAGGCTTCACTGGCCGAAAACACAAACTTGCCCGACGTGATGTCGACTTGGCCACCGCCAAAGTTGGTGGCGTACAGGCCCTTCTTGATGCTCTTGACGATTTCTTCCGGGTCTTTGTCACCACCAAGCATGTAGGTGTTGGTCATGCGCGGCATGGGAATGTGGGCATAGCTTTCGCGCCGGCCGTTGCCGGTGGGTGCCACGCCCATCAGGCGCGCGTTCATGCTGTCCTGGATGTAGCCCTTCAAGATGCCGTCTTCGATCAGCACATTGCGCTGGCTGGCGTTGCCCTCGTCGTCCACATTGAGCGAGCCGCGGCGGTCGGCAATGGTACCGTCGTCCAGCACGGTCACGCCCTTGGCTGCCACGCGCTGGCCGATGCGCCCGCTAAAGGCACTCGACCCCTTGCGGTTGAAGTCGCCTTCCAGGCCGTGGCCAATGGCCTCGTGCAGCAGAATGCCGGGCCAACCCGAGCCCAGTACCACCGTCATCTCGCCGGCCGGTGCCGGACGGGCATCCAGGTTGGTGAGCGCCGCATGCACGGCGTGGTCCACATATTCTTCGATTTGCGCGTCGGTGAAATAGGCCAGGCCGAAGCGGCCACCACCACCGCCAGATCCCACTTCGCGTCGGCCCTTTTGCTCGGCAATCACGGTGACAGACAGGCGCACCAAGGGGCGCACATCGGCCGCCAGCGTGCCGTCGGCACGGGCCACCAGCACCACATCGTATTCAGCGGCCAGGCCGGCCATGACCTGCGACACGCGCGGGTCCTTGGCGCGGGCCAATTTTTCCACCCGGCCCAGCAGGTCGACCTTGGCCTGGCTGTCCAAGGTGGAGATGGGGTCTAGTGCGGTGTAGAGGCTGCGGGCACCGGCCATTTTTTGCGTCGCGGTTTTCACCCGGCCCGACTTGGCGGCGCTGGAGATGGTGCGCACGGTGCGGGCCGCGTCCAACAGCGAGGCTTCGGAAATGTCATCTGAGTAGGCAAAGGCTGTTTTCTCGCCGCTCACGGCGCGCACGCCCACGCCCTGGTCGATGCTGAAGGAGCCGGTCTTGACGATGCCCTCCTCCAGGCTCCAGCCTTCGGAGCGGGTGTACTGGAAGTACAGATCGGCCTCGTCCACCTTGTGCGCCTTGATTTCGTTCAGGGCCCGGGCCAGATGGGTTTCATCCAGACCGAAGGGGGTGAGCAAGAGGTCCTTGGCGGTGGCCAGGCGTTCGATGGTGGGTTCGCGAGAGATCATGTGGGCATTTTAGGCGCCACGGTCTGGGATTGGCGAGGGCTGTGGTATGGCCTTACTGCTTGTGGCCGCTTGGGGTTTGGTTTTTCTTTTGTTTTCCCTGGCGGGGCTTTTGTAGGCCCCCCCTATCCCCCCCGCCCCTTTCACCCCCACCGGGGTGAAAGGGGAGCTAAGGCAGACAGCCGATTTTGCTTTTTCACTTCGGCCAGGGCCTTACTGGCGTAATGCTTGAATTGCTTTTGCTTTTGCTTTTGCTACTCCGGC
>JAYVNF010000066.1:0-2241 GCA_043758575.1 Rhodoferax sp. | reverse complement strand
GGCTTGAAGCCCTTGCCGCGCGATTCCTAGTAGAGCTTGAGGGCGCCAAACAGGTTGCTGAGGTCGGTAATGGCCAGCGCGGGCTGGCGGTCTTTGGCGGCTGCCTTGACGACTTCGTCGATGCGGCAGGTGGAATCGATGACGGAAAACTCGGTGTGGAGGCGCAGGTGTACAAACATCTTGGGATTGTAGGTACTGGCGCCCCATCTTCCAGCCGCCATGGTGAAAAGGGCCGGGTCGGCAGGCCTGTTGCCTTACTGCAAGTGGGCGGTTTGCACGTCCCGGGCGGCCAGGGCTTTGCCAATGCGTGTCAGGCTGTCGATATGCGCCACAGAATCGATCATTTGCACACTTTGGGCTTCAATGTCGGCCAGGCCCAGCGCATCCAGGCCACGCTCTGTCAACTCCACGTTGTAGCGCACATAGTCAAACAGCTTGGCACCGCCCGGCGCGGCCATGCCCACCATATCGCCCAGGTTCTTGTCCATGGGAATGCCGTGGTGGCATACACCAAACAGACGGCACAAAAAGTCCTGCTCGATCACGCTGGACAGTATCAGGGACGCGGGCAGCACGGTGGCGTCGTACAGCAGATTGACATCCTTGGAGTGCAGATCGCTTCTGCTATGGGGTGCTAGGCCAGTGCCCACGGACACCAGTTCCAGCGCGCCGGGGCCGGTCTTCCAGTTCAGCCCGAAGGGCGCCGCTGTGGCCTGAATAAAAGCCTGAAACGCCGGGTTGCAATAGGAAGACACCGAGCCATCAATCAGCACCAGTTCGCGCCCACCCAGTTGCACCACCTCGGGCGGGAAGAAGGACGGCGCGGCGGCACTGGCACGCACCAGCTGCCACAAGGGCAGGTCCAACTGGCGCTCACCGCGCACCTGGGCGTTGTAGGGGCTTAGCGGGTTGTTGGTGATGGTCCAGGTTTCGTCGGCATTGCTGTTGCGCACAATCATCATCAGCACACAAAGCAGCTTTTCGCTGCCCAAGAGGGTGTCGGCGCCAAACACGGAGCGCAGCTGTTCGGACAGCATTTCGTCCTTGTATTTGTATTTGAAGCGCTCGTAAAAATGCGCGTGCTCGAACATCTTGGCGCCGCTGTCCAGGTAGAAGCTGCGAATCGCATCGCAAGACATGCCCAGGCTGATGGCCGTGGCAATGATGGCGCCGGTGCTGGTTCCGGCCACCATGTCGAAATGGTCGGCCAGTACCAGGTCCGGCTTGGCATAGCGCAGGCGCAAGATGGCCTCGATAGAGCTCAGCACCTCCACGGCAATCAGGCCACGGATGCCGCCACCGTCGATGCTAAGGATGCGGCGGCGTTCACCGCCTTGCATGGCGGTACCGGCGTTGGAAAGGTTCATGTTCATCCCTGGATATTTTTTGTAGTGACGCCGCCTGAAACAGCGGCGAAGGTGCGGCAAAGTCTAGCGCATGGGCCTGCGGCGGTTCCCGCTGCCGCGGTGGCTGCCCTGTGGGTCGCGGCCAGACCTGAAGCCTTAAAATCGCCCGGTGAACTCCATCCTGAACATCTCCGCCTACAAGTTTGTCCCCCTGCCCGACGCCGCTGTGCTGCGCGAGCTGCTGCTGCAGCGCGCACAAACCTTGCAACTCAAGGGCACCATTCTGCTGGCCGAGGAAGGTATCAACTTGTTTCTGGCCGGGCCCGAATGGTATGTGCGTGGCTTTGTGGCCCAATTGCAGGGCGATGCCCGCTTTGCCGACATCCAGCCTAAGGAGAGCTGGTCCGACAGCCAACCGTTCAAAAAGATGCTGGTCAAGGTCAAGCGCGAGATCATTCGCATGGACCACCCCACCATTCGCCCCGCAGCAGGCCGGGCACCGGCGGTGAGCGCGGCCACCGTCAAGCGCTGGCTGGACCAGGGCCATGACGACGCCGGCCGCCCGGTGGTCACGCTGGACACGCGCAACGACTTTGAGGTGGATGCCGGCACCTTTGTCGGCGCCATTGACTGGCGCATCAGCAAATTCACCGAGTTCCCCCAGGCCGTGCGGGACCACCAGGCCGATCTGGCCGACAAGACCGTGGTCAGCTTTTGCACCGGCGGCATACGCTGCGAAAAGGCCGCCATCCTGATGCACGACCTGGGCCTGCCCCATGTCTACCAGCTCGAAGGCGGCATCCTCAAGTACTTTGAGACGACCGACGGTGCGCACTACCGGGGAGACTGCTTTGTGTTTGATGAGCGCCGCACCCTGGCGGCAGACTTGTCCGTA
>JAYVNF010000065.1:0-20615 GCA_043758575.1 Rhodoferax sp. | reverse complement strand
TGCTCCTTGTCCTCTGCGGACCAGGTCACCCTGTAGGTGTAGTGATCGGTTTTCATGGTTTGCTATGGTGCCGCTATTGGCACCGCACGTCAAATACGGCGGCGAAGCTCAGCGCAGCAACAGCAGCTTCGCCAACAGCCACAGCGCCGTGCACAACACCATCCAGGCAAAGGCGATGCGCATGCGCCGCTCCGGCAGGCGCAGGGCCACGGCCACACCCAGCGAGACGGTGAACAGACCGCCCACGGCCAGTGGCAGACCCAGGGACCAGTTGACGCTGCCGGCGCCGCTGTAGGTCAGCAGCGCGATGATGGAGCTGGGTGCCACCAGGGCCAGCGACAGGCTTTGCGCCTCGGTCTGCTTTTGGCCAAACCAGGCGGTGAACAGGGGTGTGGCCACCAGCCCGCCACCCACCCCCAGCAGGCCCATGCTGCTGCCACCCACCACACCGACCAGCGGCATCAGGCGCAGGCTGAGCGCTGCCCGCGGCTGGGGCGCGCTGCCGCGGCGCGACTGCCACAGCATGCGGGTGGAGAGCAGCAGCAGGAAGACGGCAAACACCGTGCGCATGGTGTCCGGTGCCAGCCGCGTGGCCACCTGCGCCACCAGCCAGGTGGTGAGGCAGGCCAGTGCGCCGATCTGCAGCGCGGTGCGCCAGGGCACCGGCTGGCGCTGGTTGTAGCGGTACCAGGCGGTCAGCAAGTTGGGCACCATCATCACCAAGGCCGTGCCCTGCGCCACCGCCTGCTCCAGGCCAAAGCCCAGCACCAGCAGTGGGATCACGATGATGCCGCCGCCTATGCCAAACAGGCCGCCAAAAAACCCCAGGGCCGCGCCCAGGCTCAGCATCAGCAGCAATTCGGATAGGGGGATGGGGAGCATGGTGTGGGCAAGACTGCAGCGTTTAAGCTTGTGCATTTTAGGAGCACGCATATGACCCGAGGGGACCCCCAATTCGAAGCCGGCCTGGCCACGCGCAAGCAGGTCATGGGCGAGGACTTTGTCGAGCGCGCCTTTGCCGGCATGACCGACTTCACCGAGCCGCTGCAGCAGCACATCACGCGCAACGCCTGGGGCGATGTGTGGCAGCGTCCGGGACTGGACCTGAAGACGCGCAGCCTCATCACCGTGGCCATGCTCACCGCCCTGGGTAAACAAAACGAGCTCAAGGGCCATGTGCGTGGCGCCCTGAACAACGGCGCGACCGTGGCAGAAATCCAGGAGGTGCTGCTGCATGCCACGGTGTACTGCGGCGTGCCGGCGGCCGTAGACGCCTTTCGCAGCGCCGCCGAAGTGGTAGGCGCCAGCGCCACGTAATTCCGAGCGGTTCAGGCTGGAATAAATCCTGCTTGGTGCGGTGCAGCATTGTTGCTGTCACCACCCCAGGAGTTCCCCATGCTTGACCGGACCACCACCCAGTTCTCCCACGTAAGGCCCGCTGACACGGTGTTCAAGGAGGGCGGCTTGCGCGATTTCTTTCTGTACCGCGATCTGGGTATAGCCGAGGCCACCAATGGCAAAGTGATTGCGCACCTTGTGAAGGCGAATATGGCACCAGAAGTTGGCACCGGATGGCACCGGCATGAGGCGGAGTTCCAGATTGTCATCATGACCAAAGGCTGGGCCAAGTTCATGTACGAAGACAAAGAGACGCTGGTGCAGGCCGGCGATGTGGTGCACCAGCGCCCCGGCATACGCCACTACCTGTTCGACTACTCGCCTGATATGGAGTACCTGGAGATTGTCTCGCCGGCCGATTTCAAGACGGTGGATGTGGAGCCGGTGTGTGCGATTCCGGCACCTACGCCCTGGAAATAGGGGGTCTCTCTCGCTTTACGTTTGGACCTTTGCGCTCGCTGCTTTATGAGACGTTTGCGTTCGCTGCGCGGGAAGGGGATATGCCGGGCTCCTCATGGCGGCTACCGCAAATCGTCGCCCGGCATATCCCCTTCCCGCGCGACCCTGAGCGTGCCAACGTTTCAATACCGAACGCCCCAATGCACTCACGCCGTCACGCCCTCACGCGCCGATTGCTATTCGGTATTTGTATGCGGTATCTCTCGGCTAGTGAAGCAGCGCACCCACCCGCAGGCATGAACGAAGCACAGGCGCACCCACAGTCAGGTAACCACAGAGGCCCTGGTTAAAACTCCGCATCCAACTCATCGATCTCGTCAGGTTCAGCCTGCGCCGCCGCCACCCATTCCTGCATCGCCGGCAGCGCCATGATGTGCTTGACGTAGGCCGCGCAGGCCTTGTCCAACGGCACGTCGTAGCTTAAAAACCGCGTGACCACCGGGGCGTACATGGCGTCTGCCAAGGTCGGCTGTTTGCCAAACAGATACGGACCTTTGTAGGTGCTCAGGCACTCGGTCCATATCTCTTTCACCCGGTCAATATCGGCCTGCGCGCGCGACCAGACCTTGAACTGGGGGAAGTGCGCCTTGATGTTCATGGGCAGCGCGCTGCGCAGCGAGCCAAAGCCCGAATGCATCTCGCCACTGATGGCGCGGCAGTGCGCGCGCGCCTTGGCATCGGCCGGCAGCAGCTGCGCCTTGGGGTTGAGCTCGTTGAGGTACTCGCCTATCGCCAGCGTGTCCCAGACCTTGATGCCCTTGTGCAGCAAGGAGGGCACCAGCATGCTGGACGACAGCAGCAGCATCTCGGCCTTCATGGCTGGGTCGTCGGAGGAGATGATTTTTTCGCTGAACTCCAGTCCGGCCAATTTGGCCATAAGCCAGCCGCGCAGCGCCCAGGCTCCGTAGTTCTTGCTGCTGATGGTGAGCACTGCTGTGGCCATGGTTGTCCTCTTGCGCGGGGTGGAAAGAGTCAGACACCCGCAAGCCTTGTGCCATGTTGCACAGCTTTCTGGCCCGCAACTTGCCTGCATTCTGGTGGTACCTCTCCACCAACGCCCGCCAAGCGTGCAACCCACACAGGACTTACATGCTCTACCAGGCCTACCAACTGCAAAGCGACCTCAGCGCACCGCTGCGCATGCTGTCCCAAATGACCAGCGCTGCCCTCGGGCAGGGCCAGAGCGACTCTGGCGTGCTGCGCAAGGTCGGCGCGGCGCTGGATGTGTTCTCGCGCCTGCGCCTGACCCACAGCCGGCCCGACTACGGCATCAGCGCGGTGGACGTGGCACAGGACGCCGTGCCGGTGGTGGAGGAGGTGCGCTTAAGCCTGCCCTTTGGCCAGCTGCTGCACTTCAAGAAAAGCCTGGGCGCCGCGCTGGAAAACCAACCCAAGGTGCTGCTGGTGGCGCCCCTGTCCGGCCACTTCGCCACGCTCTTGCGCGAGACCGTGCGCACCCTGCTGCAGGACCACGATGTCTTCATCACCGACTGGCACAACGCGCGCGATGTGCCGCTGAGCCAGGGCGCTTTCGATCTGGACGACTACATCGACCACATGATCCGTTTCATGGAGGCCGTAGGCCCGGGCGTGCACGTGGTGGCGGTGTGCCAGCCCTGCGTAGCGGCGCTGGCTGCCACTGCCCTGATGGCCGAGGACGATAACCCCTGCGCCCCGAGCAGCCTGACCCTGATGGCCGGCCCGGTGGACTGCCGCGTCAACCCCACCGGTGTGAACGCGCTGGCGACCAGCAAGCCGATTGAGTGGTTCGAGAAAAACCTGATCAGCCGCGTGCCGCTGCCGCACGCCGGCTTCATGCGCCGGGTCTACCCCGGCTTTGTGCAGCTGGGCGCCTTTTTGAGCATGAACCCGCAGCGCCACAAGCAGGCCTTCAAGGACTTGTACGGCCACCTGGTGGATGGCGAACACGACAAGGCCCACACCATCAAGGCCTTTTACGACGAGTACCTGGCGGTCAACGACCTGCCGGCCGAGTTCTATCTGGAGACCATTGCCAAGGTATTCCAGACCTACGACCTGGCGCGCGGCGCGCTGATGTACCGCGGCCGCCTGGTCGACACCAAAGCCATACGCCGCACCGCCCTGATGACGGTGGAAGGCGAGCGCGATGACATCTGTTCAGTCGGCCAGACCGTGGCCGCGCAGGACCTGTGCAGCAGCATCCGGCCCTACCTGAAGAACCACCATGTGCAGACCGGTGTCGGGCACTATGGGGTGTTCAGTGGACGCAAGTGGAACCAGCAGATTTACCCGCGGGTGCGGGATGCGATTCATGCCAGCATGGGGTGAGCTGTCTGCCTTGCTTGGTTTGTTTGCGTGCCGGCGCTGATGGCCTGCGCGTGGGCAGGGCTGGCGGACCGGGCATCCCTTTTCCGGCCCTGCTCGCGGGCGTCTGCTTCTGGTCCTCCTGAACCGCTGCACAAACACCGGGCTTGGTGCTCCGCCTGGTGTGGCAGCCGCAAATGGGGCCTGCAAAGGGATACCCGATCCGCCAGCCCCGGGGCGGTGGTTGGAGCGACGGGAAGAAAGGTGCTTTTTGCTTCGGTTGTGCAGCGTTGGAAGTCATTGGAATTTTGGCCGCAGATGACTCTGAAGGGCCTGAACCCGTACTCCTCACCCCCTCACATCCGCACCCCAAGGAGGGCGCAAGCTGCGCCGCCCGCCGCCCCCACCCTGCAGGCCAGAAAACCGGCGCTCACCAAAAGCCAACCCAAACAGGCCAGCCCACAGTGCCTGCGCCTATTCGCCTACCGCCACCAGCGCGGCCGGCCGCACCCGCCAACGCCCGATGCGCTGCTCCACCTGCACATGAAACGCATGGCTCAGGCGCAGGCTCAGCAGCCAGGCCGCCACCACAAAGGCCAGCGCAGCATCCGTATCTTGCAAGCCCAGCGCCGCCCAAACCGCGTTGAGCAACAGCAGCACCGGAAAGTGCACCAGGAACAAAGCGTAAGAGGCATCGCTCAGGCGCCGTACCCACGGTGACAGTGCGCGGGGCAGGCGCAACTGCGTGCGCCCAAAGGCCAGCAACACGCTGGAGACAGCCATGGCCAGCGCAATGCGTTCGCGAAACTCCAGTGCCAGTGAACCCAGGCCGGCCAGCAGCGTGAAGAAGTACAGGGCCAGCGCGTAGCCCCCATGGCGGCTGCGCAGGCCGGCCCACCAGGCCAGCGCACCCAGGCCATAGGCACCAAAAAAGTACAGCGCCCAAGCGTCGTACTCGGCATCCAGGTTGAACCAGACCAGCGAGGCGCAGGCCATGGCCGCCACCAGCAGCACACGCAGCCAGGCTTGGCCGCGCGCCAGCCACAAGAGCAGCGCCAGCAGGGCGTAGAGCTGGAAGTCGATGGCCACGTACCAGACACCGGCCGACAAAGAGTCCACCCCCAGCACGCTGTGCAACAGGCTGGCGTGCGCCAGCCATTGCGCCAGCGTGGGCGCCTCGGGCACCATATCGCCATCAAGATGGGCGCGGGTAATCGCCGAGACCAGCATGGTGATGAACAGCGCCACCAAAAATGGCAGGACCAGGCGTGCGTAGCGCAGCCACACCGTGCGCAAAAAGCCCTGGGCGGGCAGCGGGCTGTGGCCCAGGCTGCGCGCAGCCAGGTAGCCGGCTACCACCAGAAACACCTGTACCGCCATGCGCGCGTAGTCAAACAACCATTTGGAGAGTTCGGGTGCCGCTTGGGTCAGTGCCTCCGACAGCGGGCCGTACAGCGCCAGGTGGTGCCAGACAATGCACTGCGCGGCAATGATTTTGAGCAGGTCTATGAGGAGGTAGCTGGAGCGCGGAGCAGGGCGTTGGTGTGGCATGGGTCAACGCGAGGCGCTGTCTACGGTGGAGCGAGAGCGGCCATTGTCGCAGACGCAGGCGAAAAAAAACCGGGCCCCAAGGCCCGGTTTTTTGTGAGCAAACGCAAGTGCCTTGCGTAGCCAGCAGCTTAGTGTCCGGAAGCTCCGGAAGCACCCAGGCCGGTTTCCGAACGCACTTGCTGCGCGGGGAACGCAGCGCGTTCCTTGGCGGCATTGGCGCTGCGGTCCATGATGGAGAACAGCCAGATACCGACGAAGGCAATGGTCATGGAGAACAGCGCTGGCGAGCTATAGGGGAACCAGGCCGAGCCCTTGGGGTTGCCCAGGGTGGCTTCCCAGACGGAAGGCGACACAATGGTCAGGCCCACCGAAGAGATCAGACCCATGAAGCCACCGATCACAGCGCCCTTGGTGGTGCAGTCTTTCCACAGCACGGCCATGAACAGCACGGGGAAGTTGGCAGAGGCTGCAATCGCGAAGGCCAGCGACACCATGAAGGCGATGTTCTGCTTCTCGAAGGCAATGCCCAGCAACACGGCCACGATGCCGAGCGCAACGGTGGTGTAACGCGAGACGCGCAACTCGGAGGCGCTGTCGGCCTTGCCCTTCTTGATCAGCGTGGCATAGATGTCGTGCGACACCGCAGAGGCGCCGGACAATGTCAGGCCAGCCACCACAGCCAGAATGGTTGCAAAGGCCACTGCGGAGATGAAGCCGAAGAACACATTGCCGCCCACAGCCTTGGCCACCAGAACGGCCGCCATATTGGCCGAGCCGCCGCCGCCCTTGATCACGCCGGTTGCGACGTTGGCAAATTCGGGATTGGTCAGCACCAGGGTGATGGCACCAAAGCCGATGATGAAGATCAGCACGTAGAAGTAGCCAATCCAGGTGGTGGCCCACAGCACCGACTTACGGGCTTGCTTGGCGTCCGGCACGGTGAAGAAGCGCATCAGGATGTGGGGCAGACCGGCAGTACCGAACATCAGGGCCATACCGAAAGAGATGGCAGAGATGGGGTCTTTCACGAAGCCGCCTGGGCCCATGATGGCCAGGCCGATCTTGGCCGGGTTCAGGCCGTTGGCCTTTTCCGTTGCCGCAGCGGCAGCCGCCACCAACTCCGGTGTGTTGGCCGCAGCCGTCAAGGCAGCCGCTGCAGTGACTGCAGCAGCCTGGGTGTTGCCGGCAATCAGGGTACGCACTTCCACGCCCTTGGCGAACAGTGCCTCGGGGCTGAAGCCGAATTGCGCCATCACCATGAAGGCCATGAAGGTCACACCAGCCAGCAGCATGCAGGCCTTGATGATCTGCACCCAGGTGGTTGCCGTCATACCGCCGAACAGCACGTAAATCATCATCAGCGCGCCGACGATGACCACGGCCAGCCAGTAGTCCAGACCAAACAGCAGCTTGATCAAAGCACCCGCACCCACCATCTGGGCAATCAGGTAGAAGGCCACCACCACCAGCGTGCCAGAGGCGGCAAAGGCACGGATCGGACCCTGCTGGAAGCGGTAACCGGCGACGTCGGCAAAGGTGAACTTGCCCAGGTTGCGCAGGCGCTCGGCCATCAGGAAGGTGACCACGGGCCAACCGACCAGGAAACCGATGGAGTAGATCAGGCCGTCATAGCCGGTGGCCATGACAGCGGCGGAAATACCCAGGAAGGAAGCGGCCGACATGTAGTCGCCGGCAATCGCCAGGCCATTCTGGAAACCGGTGATGCCGCCGCCACCGGTGTAGAAGTCAGCCGCAGACTTGGTCTTGGCAGCTGCCCACTTGGTGATGAACAGGGTGCCCACCACAAAGACGGCGAACATGGAGATGGCCACCCAGTTGGTGGGCTGCTTGTCGACTTGGCCGAGATCGCCGCCAGCGGCGAAGGCAGAGCCGGCGACCAGCAGCATCAGAGCTGTGGCCAGGGTTTGTGTGGTCTTGCTCATTTGGAAGCGTCTTTCAGGATTTCGGCGGTCAGCGCGTCGAACTCGCTGTTCGCGCGGCGTACGTAGATGGCCGTGATGACCACGGTGAACACGATCACGCCCATGCCAATCGGGATACCCAGCGTGGTGACGCCAGCGCCTATGGGCTGGGCCAGAAAGGGCTTGTTGAACGCAATCAGCGCGATGTAGCCGTAGTACACGACCATCATCAACAGCGTCAGCGTCCAGCCAAAGCTGCTGCGTTTGCTGCGAAGTTCCTGGTACTTCGGATTCTTTTGGATTTTGTCGACCACTGGATCACTCATGTGGGTCTCCTCTTGGTTAAATGGAAAGATATAGAAGCAATGTGCCTTCTGAACACACGGCGCGATTCTGTGGACGGGGCCTGACCAAGTGCTTACGCAATTGCCCTAAACGCGGGGACCAAGGGTTAGTCCGCATGCCGTAAGCCTGCGTTCAGTTGCGCGTAAGTCTCTGCAATAGGGCTGTCAGATTGCCGTCAGTAGCGCCCTTGATAGTGCGCCACGGTGCTCTATTTCTGAGCGCGGTTGGACTTAAATAAAAGGAGACAAATACATGGCAACAAGCGTCGCACGTCCGATGTCGGCGGAAGAGAAGAAGGTCATCTTCGCCTCTTCCCTGGGTACCGTTTTTGAGTGGTACGACTTTTACCTTTACGGCTCGCTCGCAGCCATCATCGCCAAACAGTTTTTCAGCGGTCTGGACGAGGGCTCGGCCTTCATCTTCGCGCTGCTGGCCTTTGCCGCCGGCTTTATCGTGCGGCCCTTTGGCGCCCTGGTGTTTGGCCGCCTGGGCGACATGATCGGGCGCAAGTACACCTTCCTTGTGACCATCCTGATCATGGGTCTGTCCACCTTCATCGTCGGCATCCTGCCCAACTACGCCTCGATTGGTGCGGCCGCACCGGTGATCCTGATTGCCCTGCGCATGCTGCAAGGCCTGGCGCTGGGCGGTGAGTACGGCGGTGCTGCCACCTACGTGGCCGAGCACTCGCCCAACGGCAAGCGCGGTGCCTACACCGCATGGATCCAGACCACCGCCACCCTGGGCCTGTTCCTGTCGCTGCTGGTGATTCTGGGTACCCGTACCGCCATTGGCGAAGAAGCCTTTGCTGACTGGGGCTGGCGCATTCCCTTCGTGGTCTCCATCCTGCTCCTGGGCGTGTCGGTCTACATCCGCCTGAGCATGAACGAGTCGCCCGCCTTCGCAAAGATGAAGGCCGAGGGCAAGACCTCCAAGGCGCCGCTGTCCGAGTCCTTCGGCCAGTGGAAGAACCTCAAAATCGTGATCCTGGCCCTGATCGGTCTGACCGCGGGCCAGGCCGTGGTCTGGTACTCCGGCCAGTTCTATGCCCTGTTCTTCCTGACCCAGGCGCTCAAGGTCGACGGCCCCACGGCCAATGTGATGGTGGCGATATCCCTGATCATCGGCACACCTTTCTTCATCGTGTTTGGTTCGCTGTCGGACAAGATTGGACGCAAGCCCATCATCCTGACCGGCTGCCTGCTGGCCGCGCTGACCTACTTCCCGGTGTTCACGGCGCTGACCAAGGCCGCCAACCCGGACCTGGCTGCCGCCCAGGCTGCCGCCAAGGTAACGGTCACCGCCGACCCGGCCGAATGCTCGTTCCAGTTCAACCCCACCGGTACCAAGAAGTTCACGTCCAGCTGTGACGTGGCCAAGCAGCGCCTGGCCGGTGCCTCGGTGAGCTATGACAATGTGGTGGCGCCGGCCGGCACCCCGGCGACGATCCAGATCGGTGACACCGTGGTCAAGGTCAAGTACACGCCCGAAGACATCGCCGCCGCCCAGGCCAAGGCCGAGGCCAAGCTGGCCGAGCTGACCGCCACCCAGCCGCAAGACCCCAAGGCCATGGAAGCCGCGGCCAAGTCGGTCAAGGACCTGGGCAACGAGAAGACCGCCGGCGCCACGCTGTTGGGCTCCACCCTGGGTGCAGCCCTGAAGGCCGCCGGCTACCCGGCCAAGGCCGATATGGCCAAGTTTGACAAGACCATGGTGGTCATCATCCTGACCTACCTGGTGCTCTTGGTGACCATGGTCTACGGCCCGATTGCGGCCATGCTGGTGGAGATGTTCCCCACCCGCATCCGCTACACCTCCATGAGCCTGCCCTACCACATCGGCAACGGCTGGTTCGGTGGCCTCTTGCCCACCACCGCCTTTGCCATCGTGGCCCAGACCGGCAATATGTACAACGGCCTGTGGTACCCCATCATCATCGCCGGTGCCACGGTGGTGATCGGTGGCCTGTTCATCAAGGAAACCAAGGACGTGGACATCTACGCCAACGACTGATTTTCGGTAGTGAGTTGACGCCGCCTATTCTTAAGGGATAGGGGTGTTTTGAAGGCCCTCCTCGGAGGGCCTTTTTTCGTTTATCCTGCCCCATCACACGATACGGTTGGGCCGAGGCAATGAGACTATATAAAACGGAATCGGGACAGGCCGCCTTCAAGGCACGGTCGCCGCTGTTTTCTGCCCGCCAGCGTTCCGCCTTCATCCTGTTTGATGGCAAGAAAACGGTGGCCGAGGTGCTGGTCGCCACGGCCGGCTTGGGTCTGGGCCAGGCCGATGTGGACTACCTGCTGGGCCTGGGCTTTCTGTTGCCGCACGCCGTGCCAACGCCGCCCGATACCGGGGCGGCGCCGCTGGAGGGCCTGTCCATGCCGGCGGTGCTGGCGCCGGAGGAACCGGCAGCCGCGCCGCGCAGCAACCAGCAGCGTTACTTTGATGCCAAGCCCATCGCCACCCAGCTCACCGCCAGCCTGGGCCTGCGCGGCTTCATGCTGAACCTGGCGGTAGAGGGCGCAGCCGGCTACCCCGAGCTGCTCAGGCTGCTGCCCAAGATCCAGGATGCCGTGGGTGCCAAGGCCTGCCGCAAGCTGGAACGCGCCTTGCTGGGCTGAGTCAGGCCTACTGCCCCCATGTACGCGCGCCACTTCGACCTGCGGCAAGACCCGTTCTCCATCGCCCCCGACCCGCACTTTCTTTTCATGAGCGAGCGCCACCGCGAGGCGCTGGCCCATCTGCTGTTTGGCGTCACCGGCACCGGTGGCTTTGTGCTCTTCACCGGTGACATCGGTACCGGCAAGACCACGGTCTGCCGCTGCTTTCTGGACCAGATCCCGGCGGCTTGCAACGTCGGCATCGTGTTCAACCCCAAGCTCTCGGTGCGCGAGCTGTTGCAAACCATTTGCGAGGAGTTCCATGTGGTGTTGGACCCGGCGCTGGACCCCAGCGGCCTGAAGTCCTATGTGGACGCGCTCAACGCCCATCTGCTGCACAGCCATACCCAAGGGCAGAGCAATGTGCTGATCATCGACGAGGCGCAAAACCTGTTGCCCGATGTGCTGGAGCAGCTGCGCCTGCTGACCAATCTGGAAACCCATGAGCGCAAGCTGCTGCAGATTGTGCTGATCGGCCAGCCCGAGCTACGCGACATGCTGGCCCACCCGAAGCTGGAGCAACTGGCCCAGCGCGTGATTGCGCGCTACCACCTGGAAGCGCTCAACGCCGTGGAGACCACCCAGTACATCCAGCACCGCATG
Source organism: Rhodoferax sp. (assembly GCA_043758575.1). GTDB lineage: Bacteria > Pseudomonadota > Gammaproteobacteria > Burkholderiales > Burkholderiaceae_C > Allorhodoferax. The sequence continues at coordinate 9,388 of JAYVNF010000065.1, read as the reverse complement.
AGCGTGGCCGGCCACCACGGACCGCTGCCTTTTGATGCCAGCAGCCTGCGTCGCATCCACAGCTTGACCCGCGGTGTGCCACGGCGCATCAACCTGCTGTGTGGGCGCGCCTTGCTGGGCGCCTGGGCCAGCGGGCGGCACCAGGTGGACCGCCAGGTCATCGCGCAGGCGGCCGCCGAAGTGTTTGCGGCCAATGGCGCAGGCCGTGGCGCCGCACTGCGGCACTACGCCGCCCCGGCACTGGGCGCGGTGGCTGTGCTGTGCCTGGCCTGGGCCTTGGCGCTGACGGTCTGGCCCCGCGCCGGCCACAAGGCCGCGCCGTCGGCCACGGCCCTGGCGGCAGTGGCACCGGCTCCAGCGCCGCTGGCAGCCCCTGCTGATGCACTGCCGGCAGCTGCCACTGCGCCGGTCGGCCAAGCCGCCGCACTAGAAGACCTGCAAGCCCTGTTGGCGGCAGCACCCCGCAGCATGCCGCCGGCCTGGCGCGAACTGGGCGCCCTATGGAAGCTCGACAGCGGAGCGGACGACCCCTGCCAGGCCGCGGAGCGGGCCCAGCTGCAGTGCTACCGCGCCGCAGAGCTGACGATTCCGCTGCTGCGCCAACTCGACCGCCCCGGCATCCTGAGCCTGCAAAAAGACGACGGGTCTGCGCTCTATGTGGTGTTGATCGGGCTGAACCAGCAGGCCGCCACCCTGCGCTGGGACGGCGCGCTGCACCGCATCCCCCTGACCGTGCTGGTGCCGCTGTGGCACGGGGAGTTCGCCACCTTGTGGCAACCACCTCCGGCCTACCGCAGCGATGCGCGCGCCTCCGCCACCAGCAGCGTGTATGCACAGCTGTCCGATCGGCTGGCGCTACTGGAAGGCAAGCCCGCCCCCACCGGGTCTGCCGCTGCCCTGGCGCTGGACGCGGCGCTGGTGGCCCGCGTCAAGGCCTTTCAGGCCAGCCAGGGTCTCAAGCCCGATGGCCACCCCGGCCCCATGACCTTTATGCAGCTGGAACGCGCCCTGGGCAGCAGCGGCCCCAGCCTGCAAACCGGATCGCCCTGAGCCATGTCCTACATCCTGGATGCACTGAAGAAAGCCGAGTCCGAGCGCGAGCACGGCGCGGTGCCGGGACTGAACACGGCACAAAGCAACCACAGCACCTACATCCACTACCGCACGGGTGCCCGGCCTTTGGGGTGGATGCTGCTGGTCCTGGTCCTGGTCCTGGGCCTGTTACTGGCTCTGGTCGGGCTGGTCTGGGTCTGGGTCTGGCGCCAACCCGTTGCAGAGGTGGCAAGGCCGGTCACGGCATTGCCTGAAGTGGCAACGCAGCTGCAGCCCCCAGTACTTCCGCCTCAGCCACAGCCACAGCCGCAATCGCCAGTGCCAGTGCCAGCACTCGCAGTGGCGCAGCCGCCTGCAAGTGCGCCGCTGGCGGTCAGCGTAGTGGCCCATGTGGTGGCAAAGACAGCATCTTCAGCGCCAAGTCCGGTGGCGCTTCAGACGCCGGTGCTGCAGGCATCAGCATCAGTGCCTGCTCCTGCTCTGGTGGCAGGGCCGGCACCCAAAGCCGAGTCCAAGCCAGCTGCTACAGCTGCCAGCAGCAGCCGTCCCACGCCAGCGGGCCTGCCGCTGCTGCAAGAATTGCCGGACAGCCTGCGCCGCCAGATTCCCGCCATGAACATCAGCGGCGCCATCGTTTCCGATGCGCCGGCGGAGTGGACCCTGATCATCAACGACCAGATCATGGGCAAAGGCAGCCAGGTGGCGCCAGAGCTGCGTCTGGAGGACATCACGGCCACCAGCGCGGTGTTCAATTTCAGGGGCCAGCGCTTTCGCGTTGAACGGTGAAGGTTATCGCCTAGCTCCTAGAATGTCTGTCCTCATTCGAAAGAGCAGCCACCATGTCCCAGGGAACCATCCGCATTCGCGGAGCGCGACAGCACAACCTCAAGAACCTTGACCTGGACATACGCACCGGCGAGCTGACGGTGGTCACCGGCCCCAGCGGCTCGGGCAAGTCCAGCCTGGTGTTTGACACCCTGTACGCCGAAGGCCAGCGCCGCTATGTGGAAACCTTCTCGGCCTATGCGCGCCAGTTCCTGGACCGCATGGACAAGCCGGCCGTCGACAAGGTGGAGGGCGTGCCCCCGGCGATCGCCATCGACCAGACCAACCCGGTGCGCTCCAGCCGCTCCACCGTGGGCACCATGACGGAGCTCAATGACCATTTGAAACTGCTGTTCTCGCGCGCCGGCAATCTGTTCGACCGCCAGACTGCGCTGGCCGTGCAGCACGATACGCCGGAGACGATTTATGCGGAGCTGTGCCGGCGCGCGGCCGCCTTCATCGCCGGGCCGCCCCAAGGTGAAGGCACGGCCCCCTCGGAGGGCAGCGCAGTACGCGCGGCGGCAAGCGTGGGGGCTACCTCCCCGCGTTTGGTCTTGACGTTTCCTGTAGAACTGCCGGCCGATACCTCGGCCGAAGAGCTGACGCAGTGGCTGAGTGCCAGTGGCTTTACCCGCGTGCATGCCGAGCGCACGGGCACGCGCGAGCGCCTGAGCGGCGAAGTGGCCACCAAGCCCAAGGCCGGCACCAAGACCAGCAGCAAGAAGGTGGCGGATGCGGCCCCTGAGAGTGTGAAGTTTCTGGATGTGGTGGCCGACCGCTTTCGCATTGACAACGTGGAAAAGGCGCGCGCCCTGGAGGCGATCGAGACCGCACTGAAGCGCGGCAGCGGCCGCCTAAACGTGTATGTGCTGGACGACGCCAACCCAGTCGAAGAGGGCGCACCAGCCACGCCGACCTGGCGCTTCTCCACCGGCCTGCATTGCCCGCAAAGCGATCTGCGCTACACCGACCCGATTGCCTCCATGTTCTCCTTCAACTCGGCCGTCGGTGCCTGCGAGGTCTGCCGCGGCTTTGGCCGGGTGGTGGGGGTGGACTATGGCTTGGTGATTCCGAATGACAAGCTGACCTTGCGCGCCGGCGCCATCAAGCCCATGCAGACACCGGCTTGGGAAGAGTGCCAGGACGACCTGATGCGCCACGCCGAAGCCGCCGGCATTCCGCGCGATACCGCCTGGTACAAACTCACGCCGGAGCAGCAGAACTGGGTTCTGAAGGGTTCGCCCAATTGGAACGGCAAGTGGAACCAGCACTGGTTCGGTGTCGACCGTTTCTTTGAGTACCTGGAGACCAAGGCCTACAAGATGCACATCCGCGTGCTCTTGTCCAAGTACCGCAGCTACACGCCCTGCGGCACTTGTGGCGGTGCGCGGCTGAAGACCGAAAGCCTGTTGTGGCGCATAGGTTCCAAGGCGCAGGCCGATGCGGTGTTGCCGCCGGCCAAGCGCTTCATGCCGCAAGGGGTGACCTGGACCCGCGCGCAACTGGAAGCGCTGCCGGGGTTGTGTTTGCACGACATGATGCTGATGCCGCTGGACCGCTTGCGACGCTTTTTTGATTCCTTGCAGCTGGAGTTGGATGGCTACGTTCCTGCTTCTTCCCAAGCACTCCCAAGCAGCTCAAGCACCACAGAAGCCGACTTCCGAACCCTCAAACTCCTCTTCGAAGAAGTCGGCACCCGGCTGAAATACCTGTGCGAAGTCGGCATCGGTTACCTCACCCTGGACCGCCAAAGCCGCACCCTCAGCGGCGGCGAGGTGCAGCGCATCAACTTGACCACGGCCCTGGGCACCAGCCTGGTCAACACCCTGTTTGTGCTGGACGAACCCAGCATAGGCCTGCACCCGCGCGACATGCACCGCATCATCGTCGCCATGCAGCGCCTGCGCGATGCCGGCAATACCCTGGTGGTGGTGGAACACGATCCCGCCGTCATGCTGGCCGCCGACCGCATGATCGACATGGGCCCCGGCCCGGGTGAAAAAGGCGGGCAGATTGTGTTCGATGGCACCACTGAAGCACTGCGTAACGCCGACACCCTGACCGGTGCCTACCTGGGTGGGCGCAAGCAGGTTGGCATGGGTTTCAAGCGCATGGTGGCCGAGAACACGCCGCGCCTGATTCTGGAAGGCGTCACCGAGCACAACCTGCAAAACATCGATATCGAAATCCCGCTGCAGCGCCTGGTCTGCATCACCGGCGTGTCGGGCTCCGGCAAGTCCACCTTGATCCAGGACGTGCTGACCCCGGCGCTGCTGCGCCACTTCGGCAAGGCCACCGAAACGCCGGGCGCGCACAAGCGCCTGCTGGGTGCCGAGCTGCTCAGCGAAGTGGTGTTTGTGGACCAGTCACCCATCGGCAAAACGGCACGCTCCAACCCGGTCAGCTACGTGGGCGCCTGGGACTCCATACGCGAGCTGTTTGCCACCGCGCCGCTTTCGCGCGAGCGCAGCTACACCGGCTCCAAGTTCAGCTTCAACAGCGGCGATGGGCGCTGCCCGACCTGCGGTGGCTCGGGCTTTGAGCACATCGAGATGCAGTTCTTGAGCGACGTGTACCTGCGCTGCCCGGACTGCGATGGCAAGCGCTACCGCCCCGAGATTCTGGAAGTGACCATTGAGCGTGGCCCGATCAGCGCCAACGGCAGCCGCCGTGCGCTGAACGTGGCCGATGTGCTGGACCTGACGGTGAGCGAGGCGGCCGAACTGTTTGCCGCCGACCGCGATGTGATCCGCGTGCTGCAACCGATTGTCGATGTGGGCCTGGAATACGTGAAGCTGGGCCAACCCGTGCCCACGCTCTCGGGTGGCGAAGCCCAGCGCTTGAAGCTGGCCGGCTTCCTGGCCGAGGCCGCCAAAAGCAGCAGCGCCAGCCGCCAGGCCACTGCGCGGCGTGGGTCTTTGTTCATGCTGGACGAGCCGACGACCGGGCTGCATTTTGACGACATTGCCAAGCTGATGCGCGCTTTGCGCAAGCTGCTGGATGCGGGGCATTCGCTGGTGGTGATTGAGCACAATCTGGATGTGATCCGCGCTTCCGACTGGTTGATTGACCTGGGGCCGGAAGGCGGCGAGGGCGGAGGCCATGTGGTGGGTGTGGGCACGCCGGAAGAGATGCTTTTGCACCCGACTTCGCATACTGGCAAGGCCTTGCGTGACTACGCGGCGGCCATGGGTGTGGTGCACGAAGTGCGGGAGTTTTCTGCGGCCGATACGTATGCGGAAGCGGCGTCGGATACGGCTCGGGAACTGGCATTTCTGGCGGGGTCTGCTGCGATACGGACTGCGGTGGGGCTTGCTGCTGCTGGTGAATCTTTTGTTGCAGCGTCGGAAGGCACTTCTGTCGCTGCGGCGGCAGGGGATACGCCGGGCTCCTCATGGCGCGAGCGCAAATCGTCACCCGGCGCATCCCCTGCCTCCGCGGACCCTCGCACATTACCGGCTATGGGGGCGAAGGTAGATGCGAGCAATTCGATTCGCATCGTCAACGCCAAGGAGCACAACCTCAAGTCGCTGAGCGTGGACATACCGCGCGGCAAGTTCAGTGTGGTGACAGGGGTTTCCGGCTCCGGCAAATCGACGCTCGCGTTTGACATTCTGTTCAACGAAGGGCAGCGACGTTACCTGGAATCACTGAATGCCTATGCGCGCTCCATCGTGCAACCGGCAGGGCGGCCCGAGGTGGATGCGGTGTATGGCATTCCACCTACCGTTGCCATTGAACAGCGGCTGAGTCGCGGCGGGCGCAAGTCCACCGTGGGTACCACCACCGAGGTCTGGCATTACCTGCGCCTCTTGTACGTAAAGCTGGGCACACAGCACTGCTTCAAGGACGGCGCGGCGGTGCAGCCGCAGTCGGTGGACAGCATTGCCGCGCAATTGCTCAAGACGTATCGTGGCCAGCACATAGGCCTGCTGGCGCCGCTGGTGTCGGGGCGCAAGGGCGTGTACACCGAGCTGGCCGACTGGGCGCGGCCACGTGGCTACACGCATCTGCGGGTGGATGGCAACTTCTTGCCCACCACGGGCTTCCCGCGCATAGACCGTTTCAAGGAACACAACATCGAGTTGCCGGTGGCCAGCCTGGATGTGTCACCGGCCAACGAAGCCGCCTTGCGCAAAGCCTTGGCCGATGCGCTCACGCACGGCAAGGGCGTGGTGCAGGTGCTGAGCAAGCTGGACGGTCTGCGCGAGGCCATGTTGGTCGGCGCGCCGGCCGCCGGCATTGGCACATTGCAAGCTTTTTCCACCAAGCGTGCCTGCCCGGTGTGTTCCACCTCGTATGCCGAGCTGGACCCGCGTCTGTTCAGCTACAACAGCAAGCACGGCTGGTGCCCGGACTGCGTGGGCACCGGGGTGGCGCTGACCAAAGACCAGCGCAAGGTGTTCGACGATTCCGTCAAGGACGACAACAACCAGGGCCGCGAGCAGACCTTTGCCGAAGCCGATGTGGAAGACCTGCATGACGCCGCCTGCCCGACCTGCCAGGGCACGCGCCTGAATGCTACGGCCCGCGCCGTCAAATTCGCCGGCATTGGCATCACCGATGTGGCGCGCCTGTCGGTCACCGATGTGCGCCAATGGGTGCAGACGCTGCAGCTGGTGGGTGGTCTGAAGCAGCGCGAGAGTGATATTGCGCGCGACCTGATTCCCGAGATCCGCAGCCGCCTGGAGTTCATGGAGGAGGTGGGATTGGGCTATCTGACGCTGGACCGGGGTGCGCCCACGCTTAGCGGTGGTGAGGCGCAACGCATCCGGCTGGCGGCGCAGTTGGGCAGCAATTTGCAGGGTGTCTGCTATGTGCTGGACGAGCCCACGATTGGTCTGCATGCGCGCGACAACAAGATTCTGTTGGGTGCCTTGCAGCTGCTCAGTGACAAGGGCAATACGCTGGTGGTGGTGGAGCATGACGAGGACACGATTCGTGCGGCCGACCACATCATTGACATCGGGCCCAGTGCTGGAAAACGTGGCGGTCGTCTGGTGGCACAAGGCTCTGTTGCTGATGTGCAGGCAGTCTCTGAGTCACAGACCGGGCGGTATTTGTTGCACGCGATTCGGCATCCCTTGGGGGAGCGGCGGTATGTGGTGTCACATGCGGACTCGTTGACTTTGGATGCGGCTGTGGAGGCGTCGTTGGCGCTTGCTGAAGGTGGAGACATTGCGCTCGCTGCGGGGGAAGCCGGTATGCCGGGATCCTCATGGCGCGAGCGCAAATCGTCACCCGGCACACCGGCTTCCCCCGCGGTAGGTGGGGGCGCGAAGGGCGCAAAGAAATTGTCGGGCAAGGCGGCCAAGGCGGCGGTGATTGCGGCCAATGCAGCAGCCAGCGTGGCAGCGAACGTGGAGTTTCTGGTACGTGAGCAAGAGTCACGTGATTACGCGGACGCATTGGCTGCAGGCCATGCAGCGGCAGACCAGGCGCAAGTCGCAGCAGCTAGTTCTGCCAATGTCTCCGCTGCAGCCGCAGGCGTCCCAGCCCGCACCGACGCAGCAGTGACGGGGCCTGGGGCGGGTGACGATTTGCGCGCGTGCTATGAGGAGCCCGCCCCAGGCCCTGGCGCTGCGGGCACAGCCAATGGCCATGACCATAAACAAGACAACAGTTCAACAAACAGCCACGAAAAAATCGACTGGCTCACCGTCCACAACGCCAACTTGCACAACCTGCAAAATGTCACCGCCCACATCCCCCTGAAGCGCCTGGTCGCCATCACCGGCGTCTCCGGTTCCGGCAAATCGACCCTCGCGCGCGACGTGCTGCTGGCCAACGTGCAAACGGGCGTGAGCAAGCGCAGCACCAAGGCCGGAAGAGACGCCCTGGACGCAGGAGAAAAAATCACGTGGACCGGTTGCACATCGGTCAGCGGCTACGAGACCGTAGACCGCGTGCTCGAAGTCGACCAGACCCCCATCGGCAAAACCCCGCGCTCCTGCCCCGCCACTTACATCGGCTTCTGGGACACCATCCGCAAACTCTTTGCCGACACCCTGGAAGCCAAGGCCCGTGGCTATGCATCCAACCGCTTCAGCTTCAACACCGGCGAAGGCCGCTGCCCCGGCTGCGAGGGCCAAGGCATACGCACCATCGGCATGAGCTTCTTGCCGGATGTGAAAGTGCTGTGCGAAACCTGCAAGGGCGCACGCTTCAACCCCGAAACGCTGGCAGTCAGCTGGCGCGGCAAAAGCATTGGCGAGGTGCTGCAAATGGAGGTCGACGAAGCGGTGGACTTCTTTGCCGCCATGCCCAGCATCAGCCATCCGCTGCAGCTGCTGAAAGACGTGGGCCTGGGCTATCTGACCCTGGGCCAGCCTTCACCCACCCTGAGCGGTGGCGAGGCGCAGCGCATCAAGCTGGTGACCGAACTCAGCAAGGTGCGCGACGACATCGGCAAGCGCGGCAACAAGGCACCGCACACCCTGTATGTGCTGGACGAACCGACCGTCGGCCTGCACATGGCGGATGTGGAAAAGCTCATCCATGTGCTGCACCGTCTGGTGCGCGCCGGCCACAGCGTGGTGGTGATCGAACACGACCTGGACGTGATTGCCGAGGCCGACTGGGTGCTGGACCTGGGACCCGAAGGCGGTGGCGGCGGTGGCCGCGTGGTGGCCGCGGCCACGCCCGAAGAGGTGGTGCGCCTGGGTACGCATACCGGTGTGGCGCTGAAGGCGTTGCTGGCGCGATAGGCCGTTGGCCTCTGGCCAAGACCCGCTCCGAGGCCAAGGCAAAGGTCAAATGCAGAGGCCTCTGTCTTCAGGGCGCTCGCGGTGCGGTGATCGCGGCCGCGCGTGCAGACCAGTGTTGCGCCAGCGCCGCATTCGCCTCGGTGCCCACGCCCTTGGCGTAGCGGCGAGCCAGCTCCAGCATGGCGTCCAGATGGCCCTGTTCTGCTGCGCGCTGGTACCACTTCAGCGCCTCCATGTCGCTGCGCGGGGCCAGCGTGCCATTGGCGTAATAGCCTGCCAGGCCGTATTGCACGTCCACATTGCCCGATTCCGCTGCGCGCACATGGTCCTCCAGCGTTCTGGCGGGCGGGCTTGCGGCGTGGACCAGCTCGGCCATGTGGTGCAGTGCGGCGTCGCGCAGGCGCTGGGCCTCGGTGTGGCCCTGGTACGCGGCCTGGTCTATGTAGAACAGGCCCGTAAAAACATTCTCCCGAATCCCGTCGCCGCTGAGGTAGGCGCTGCCCAGGAAGTACTGGGCCTGGTCAAAGCCCTGGTCGGCTGCCTTGCGGATCCAGTCCCAGCCGGTGTCGGGCTTGCGCGGCGTGCCCAGTCCCACCAGGTAACAGTAGCCCAGCAGCAGCTCGGCCTCGTGGCGACCGGCATTGGCCGCGCGTTGCAACCAGTAGCGGCCCTGGCGTATGGGTTCGGCCAAGCGACCAGAGGCTTGCAGCTGGGCGGCGCCTTGTTGCGCCACCGCCAGGTCTTCGCTGGACAGGGACTCCAGGGCCGGGCGCAAGTAGCGCAAGCCCAGCGCGGCCTGGGCC